>JAXFZX010000091.1:0-5927 GCA_034184445.1 Pseudomonadota bacterium
GCCGACATGACACGGGCAATACTGGATCGCGTTTTTTCCCGTTCCGTTTGGTCCATTAGAAAAGCCCGAAAATCGGAAACTTGAAATTGCCTTAACAGAGATACAGATATTTTTTCCGACCGGTAATCCTTCATAAAAGATAAAAATTCCCGAATATCAATGCCATAAGATTCAACCGTCTTGGGAGACATGCGCCGTTCCAGTTGTAGGCCAGTCAGCCAATCCGTGACGATTTTGACCACTTTTTCATCACTTGTTTCAGAAAGAGTCTTGTATTCTGTGTTCATTTTGTGTATCCTAAATGTCAAAATAACAAAGATTGGTTTAAAATGCAACGATTATCTGTTTTATTTTCTACCCCAAAGGGGTGTTATGATTACCTGTCGGACAAGGAATTGGTGCTCGGACAGTTGGTTGAAGCCCCCTTTGGACGACGACAGGAAGTGGGGGTCATATGGCCGGCACCCCCTGATTTATCCGTTCCGGAATCAAAATTAAAACCAATTACCCGTATTTTGAATGTGCCCCCATTGCCACCGGATACTATTCACTTTACCGATTGGGTGGCAAACTATACCCTTTCACCGAAGGGAATGGTTTTAAAAATGGCTTTGAACCCTGAGGTGGAAAAGGTGAGTTCTGCCCCTTTAATCTTTGATGCTCCCATACCCCAATTCGGGACGGTTTCTTTTTCCTCTGCACAGCAAGGGGCTGTCAACCGTTTGTGCTCCAAAATAGATCAGGGGTTTTCGGTATCTTTACTGGACGGGATTACGGGCTCAGGTAAAACAGAAGTCTATTTTGAAGCCGTTTCAAAAGCCCTTCTAAGTGGCCATCAAGTGTTGGTCCTTTTACCAGAAATAACTTTAACATCGGCATGGCTTGATCGGTTTCAAAAACGGTTCGGTGTCTTGCCGGCCGTGTGGCATTCGGCTTTGACCCCTAAAAAACGACGGGATACATGGCGGGCTGTCCTAACGGGTGAAATTAAAGTATTAGTCGGAGCACGATCGGCTTTATTCCTGCCGTTTCCGAATTTGGGGTTGATTATTGTTGATGAAGAGCATGACCCATCTTATAAGCAAGAAGACGGTGTCCTTTATCAAGCCCGTGATATGGCGGTCGTTCGGGGAAAAATTGGTCAGTTCCCCGTTATTTTAGCATCGGCAACGCCATCAATGGAAACCTATTGCAACGCGCAAAGCGGGAAATATGATCACATTGTTCTGCCAGAACGATTTTCGGGCCTCTCTTTTCCGGATGTCCAAATTGTGGATATGCGCACTAAATCAAAGGGAAAACGAACCTTTATTTCCCCATTCTTAGCACAAAAATTACGGGAAAATTTATCCGCGGGTGACCAAAGTTTATTATTTATCAATCGGCGGGGATATGCCCCTTTAATGTTGTGTCGGGCCTGTGGGGAAAGATTGAAGTGTCCCCATTGTTCGGCGTGGTTGGTGGAACATAAAAATCAAGGTTTTTTGGGGTGTCATCACTGTGGATATACGCGGGCAATTCCCAAAAAATGCCCCCAATGTCAGGAAGAAAATTCCTTTATTGCCTGCGGTGCGGGGGTGGAGCGCATACATGAAGAAGTCCAGTCGCTATTCCCATCGGCGCGCACGGCCTTAATTACTTCGGAAACCATGACAACACCAGGGGCTTTTGCCGAATTAAGCAATCAAATTTTAAAGGGAAATTTGGATATTTTAATTGGCACACAAATCTTGGCTAAAGGGCATAACTTTCCTAACCTGACACTTGTGGGAGTTATTGATGCGGATATGGGGCTTGCGGGGGGAGATCTGCGCGCGGGAGAACGCACTTTTCAACTGCTTCACCAAGTTATGGGACGCGCCGGACGGGAACATAAAAAAGGGTATGCCTTATTACAGTCCTATAACCCCGATAATTTGATTATTAAAGCCCTACAACAAAATAATCGGGAACAATTTTTGATTGCAGAACAAACCGCTCGCCAAGAATTACAGATGCCTCCCTTTGGTCGGTTGGCGGCTGTGATCATCAGCGGTAAAAATCCGGATACAACCTATACCGTGGCACGCCGATTAGCACAAACAGCTCCCGTTGTGCGGGGGGTTCAGGTTTTGGGTCCCGTTTCCGCGCCGCTAGCCCTTTTAAGGGGAAAACACCGTTTTCGGCTGTTGATTCAATCGCCAAAAGAGTTTAAATTACAAGCCTACTTAACCCGATGGTTTAATCATAATCGTATTCCATCTTCTGTGGATGTGCGATTAGATATTGATCCGTATAGTTTTTTTTAAAGGAGTCTTTATGCCAAATTATCATGATACCTTAGTTAAAAAAATAAAACGTCTGATAAGTGCAATCCTGTGGCAGTGTTTGTGGTTGATACCGCTATGTGTTTTTGTGTGGTATGGAAAAAAACAAATCGGTCCATGGTGTCGGGACTATTTCGGTATCGGTGAAGCACAGAAATTAGCGGACTATTTTACGCTTCAGGTTAATCAAACGGCATCCCCCGTTATCTGGAATTTGGGGACGATTTCACTACACCTTAAAGCCCTGTTTTTAAGTACGACCGCTACCGCAAAATTAAATAGTTTAATTGCCGTATCCGACCTGATAACCAGATTGTTTTCTTTGATGTTAAACCTGATTCAAATAGGCGGGGGTATTTATGCCCTTGTTCGCGTTAAACGAACCTATTTTGCGCAAAAAAATACAGATCGGATTTCAAATACAATTTGCCGTGAAATCATGCCCGAAATTGAAACTTTACGCACCGAAATTCGCTATTTAAGGGATTTGTTAGAAAAGCAATCTCATGAATCTTAATGACATAAAATAATCAAGATAAGGCCAAATAGGAAAATGTATCCATCCCATTAATGAAATAGGGCGGATCCCTCAATCAGATCAATTTACTTTTTTATAGAAACGCGTTTGTGGGTTGGTTTTAAAATCTTTACCATCTTGATGCAACGGGAATCTATTTGTGTGGCTTGAAATTTAAAACCTGAAGGGTGGCGAATAACTTCACCGATTGATGGAATTTTTCCGGCTAAATGAAAGACTAGCCCTCCAATTGTATCAATATCGGCAGATTTGTCATCATCCGTCAAAAAATTTCCTGTCACCTTTTGTAGTTCCGTTAATGGAATGCGGGCATCTGCCACCCACCCACTGCGGATCGTCTTTAAAACCGGTGGAGAATCAAGGGCATCATGCTCATCCTCTATCTCACCAACAATTTCTTCCAATAAATCCTCTAAGGTGATTAAGCCCGATGTGCAGCCGTATTCATCTACCACAATGGCCATTTGAGTGCGCTTTGTTTGCATTTCATGCAATAAATCCAATGCCCGAATGGAAGCCGGCACATATAATACATTGTGTGTCATAACATCTTGAATGGACACAGACCCTTCCGATACCAATAATTTACACAGCAAATCTTTTGCGTGAACAACCCCGATGACATTATCCAAAGATTTATCGTACACCGGCAAACGAGTAAATTTATCCCGAATAGCAATTTCCTTAATGTCATCAAAAGATATTGTTAGAGGAACGCCCACAATATCAATCCGGGGAATCATAATCTGCCCAGCCCGCACATCGCGTAGCTTGAACAGGTTCTTTAACAACATTAATTCTTCCGAATCTACCAAGACATCGTCACCGCGTTCTTCGCGCTCGTCCATAATTTCTTCAATCGTTTCAATGACCTTATCTTCTTCCGGACGCTTTTCAAAGTGTTCTTTGACTTTTTGAATAATACCCATGATTACTCCACTTGCTGATAGGGATTTTGATATCCTAATTTTTTCATAATGCTAATCTCTTTGGCTTCCATATTTTCGGCATCTTTATCGGTTAGGTGATCATATCCTTGTAAATGCAATGTCCCATGGATGATTAAATGCGCTAAATGTTCCAAAAAAGGGATTCTTAGATCCTTTGCCTCTTGTCGAACGGTTTCGTAGGCTATAATAATATCGCCGGCCAACCACGGTTGTCCCGAAGGTGGATGGACAGCGTTTTCAAATGACAGAACATTTGTCGGCTTGTCCTTTCCACGATAATCACGATTGAGAATATGCACAAATTCATTATCCGCCAATACAACCGATACCTCCGAAGCCCCCCTTGTTTCCCAAGCCGCCAAAACCATTTTTTGACAGAAAGCCTTATTAAACGGACGGTGATGATAGTATCTTTTATCCCGAACCTGAACGGAAATTTCAGGCATTCGCCCTCGCTTTATCGGCTTCATAAGCTTTTACAATCTTGGATACAAGGCCATGGCGCACCACATCTTGTTCGGTAAATTCCACAAAACCGATTTCCGATACACCTTTTAAAATACGGGTAGCCTCTATCAATCCGGATGTGACACCGCGAGGTAAGTCCGTTTGTGTTAAATCACCATTGATAATCATACGGGACCCTTCACCTAAACGCGTTAAAAACATCTTCATCTGCATACCGGTGGTGTTTTGCGCCTCATCCAAAATAACGACCGCATGAGATAAGGTTCGTCCACGCATGTAGGCCAAAGGGGCAATCTCAATTTCACCGGATTCCAATTTTTTATCCACCAAATCCGCCGGAAGCATATCATATAAAGCATCATATAGCGGCCTGAGATACGGGTCAATTTTATCCTTTAAATCCCCCGGCAAAAAACCCAAATTTTCACCAGCCTCTACCGCCGGACGCGTCAGAATGATCCGATCAACATTGCCGGCCAACATTTCAGATACGGCTTTGGCAACCGCTAAAAACGTTTTCCCCGTTCCGGCGGGTCCTAAACCAAAAACCATATCATGGGAATTCATGGCCTCAATAAACTGTCCTTGAGTGGCGGTTCGGGGGCGAATTTGCCGCTTTTTGGTGTTTAAAACCAACTCAACCGGTGCGGTCTTATCCTGATCGGCAATAACTTTCGGATCTGCATATTTCATATCATTTCTCCTTTTGGAGATATCTTATCCGATTTTATTTCAAAAAGCAAAGATTATTTTTGCAAAAAATAAAAACGCTTTTACCCAATGGGAAAATAAAGGGGATGGAGGCCAAATGCATCCATCCAATCTTCAACTATATCATTTTTACTTAATTTGGAGTCCCGAACCAGTCCGTCCAATAGCCCGAATCATTCCAATCATAGCCGGAGTCTCCTCCGTTATAGCCGGAGTTATCCCAAGGATTGTAGCCGGAGTCTCCTCCGTTATAGCCCGAATCATTCCAATCATAGCCGGAGTCTCCTCCGTTATAGCCCGAATCATTCCAATCATAGCCGGAGTCATTCCAATAATAGCCGGAGTCACCTCCGTTATAGCCAGAGCCATTATAACCTGAGTTATAGCCATCACCATTATAGCCGGAGCCATTGCGATCCCCACCCTGCATATCATTGTTAAAGACTAAAAAAAGATTATTCTCCTCCCCCCTAAGGGCACAAGAATCTAGGGTATATGAAAGTGAGCCATTCCCCTCCGTAGCAACAATATCGGTCACAGGCGATGTCTCACTTCTCATCCGGATTAAGTTTTGACATACGGGTGAGGTCACCCCCGTGACCTTAATCCCAAACTCACCATCCCATTCCCTGACATAATTTTGAAATGTGCCACCGGCGGTTACATTGTCATCTTCAAATTCACTTAAATTCGGCCGAATACCGGTTGACAGTTGGCTACTGACCACAACGGCGCGTTTCATAGCCCCATCCATAATCTCATTGGCGCGGTATTTGTTGATGCCATAATTATACCCCGCAATACCGCCAATGGATATGACCCCCACAATGGCAAGTACCCCCAACATCTCTACCATAGACCGGCCAACTTCATCGGACAGTATTGTTGTGTTTAAAATACGTTTTTTTAATATTTTTTTCATTTTCTTTCTCCTAGGTCAAATATAGTAAAATA
>JAXFZX010000092.1:0-3723 GCA_034184445.1 Pseudomonadota bacterium
CTTTATCCGGTTCATCTTCCGCACCCCAGTTAATCACAAATACCGGTCCTTGTGTTGCCCGATAGCCCGTTGTATTATAGCATAATTCCGGCTTTGGGTCGTTCACAATCAAACTAAGTCCCGGAGACTCTAAAATTGTCGGGATCACAACACCCGCCGTTTTACCGGTTCCCGGCGGTGCCACCACCAAAGCCGACAATGTTTCCGGCATTTTAAGAAGTTTTCCCTTAAACCGCCCCAAGACAATCACAAACCCCTTAAACAGACCCATTTTTTCCACATCGGCATAGGTAGCCTTCCGCCCACTTCCGAACACATTCGGCCTGTAATTATAGGGGTTTGTCACAATCATATATAACAACCAACAAAATGGCCAACTGAATGATAAATAGGGCAAATACATTACTGGGGATGGATTATCTTGTGCCCGCAGAACAGAGGTATATCTGTTAAACACATACACAATGCCCCTCCAAGAGGTTAAAGAGGGCTTCCAAACTCTTTGCCATGCTTCTCCGATTGAATTTGCACCGAATCCATTTATGATAAACTGTGTTAGCGGCACCAGGATCAACAATGACACAAAAACGAACACGAACGACATAATAATACTGCCGATAACGCGTTTGATACATTTTTGTTGTTCATTATAAGCTTCATCTCTTTTAAATGCCATTTATCCCCTCATTTTCCATTAAAATAGGTCTCTTACTCCATTTAAATCGGCTTCCGATCCCCGATCATTTGCAGGTGGCAAAGCCTCTGCGAATGAAGGCAATTCTTCCGGTCCACCCAAATCTGTTCTACAAACGATAACATTCATTTTTTTCCAAGTTTCCATCATATCGTTTGCATTAATGATCGTTCCTTCTTTTTCAATCAGGATCGGCACAACAGACTGTGTTAAGCCTTTACTTGCCATTTTTTTAGCAAAGTTTTTTGCTTCTGTCAAGAGGCGATAGACGGGCGAAGTCCGGTGCGCTGTTTCCGAAAACCAGAGTGGTTCTTCTTCATTAAAGAACTCTTCATCGGCGAGCCAATCGCCTTTATCCACATCCATCAGACACAAGACGACTTTATCATTCGAAATCCCCACAAGCCCAAGGGGCAATTGCCCCACGGTCACATCTTTAACCACCTGATAATTTGCTCCTGACAAGATTGCCACCAAATCTTCCTCCAATCGCATGCGTTCCGGCAGTTGGATATCATTTAAGGGTATATTTTCAATATTTTCATCCAAGAATATGGGCTGTTCTGGCTGAGGTTGTTGCGTTTGTTTTAGGGGTTCTGCCTGCAAGAAGGTCGGTTGAGTTTGATTTTTTTCCGCATCCATTGTGCGCCCTGTTTGTTTAACCGGTGGTCTTCCGAGGCTAGCGATAGGCTTTGGCCTTATTTTTTTGTGCGAAGATTTTGCTTTAATTTTTATTTTTTTCTGAATAACTTTTTTTTCTGTATTTTTTGTGAAGGGCTGTTTTATTTTGCGCCACACGGTTTTAAGGGACTTTCGCCATGAAATTTTGACGGACACCCACCATAGGATACAAAAGACAGGTATCATCAAAAGGATTGTTAAAGCAAAGATCCAATCACTAGTTGCTTTAATGATCCAACCATTTTCAAACTCCCGCCACACATAGCTCCAATGGTTTGTTGAAAACAGTTTAAAGTTCCAATTTTGGCGAAAGAAGTCGCGCATATACCAGGCAAAATAGACCATGCCCACCACGATTCCCACACGCAACGTCCGACCCCATTGTTTCATTTAGACCCTTTCCTGTAATAATTGGTGATATTATACGCCAAAAAGTTTCAAAAGACCAGTAAAAAAATGATTTTTTAATAAATAAATCCGAAAGAGTTTCTCTTCCGGATTTATTTGACCTATATTCGGGTCAGACTATTCTCTGACATAACCCAATTTTTTATCTGTGGCATAATAGATAATGCCATTGGCACGAACAACGGATTTCACATTACTGGGCAATCCGCTATATGAATTGGTTGTGTCCGAACCTTCGCCCAGAACCGCCTTTTCGGTTGAGTTTCTATACAAATATGTCCGTTTGTTACTATCTTCTACTATGGAATAAATCGTCACATCAGTCCGTCCATTGGGAGCAACATCAAAATCCTTAATATGACCACCGTTCACATTGATTGTGTTTTTGGCCGTCCATTCACTGCCGGTATATTTTTTAATACCTGTTCCATCTTCTGCCCGATACAACTCTCCGTTAAACATTTTTGTCACATAACCGGCTTCAATGGATTCCTTCATCACTTTCAATAATGATTCATCTGCGCTTCCTTCAAGACCGGATTCTTTTTTCACACCGCCGGTGACACCGTTTAAGGCTGGCTTATCGGAAACCGTGGTGGTCCATACATCTTTGGTATTGCCATTTTCGGTCATATAAATTTTACCATTTCCCATATGCACATATTGGGCCACATTGGTTAAGCCCCCTTGAGCAAAAGCATTTTCGGCAAAGTGATTCGTATTTGTTCCCACATAAACATAGGGGGTTTTTTCGCCTTGAATCTCCGCTTCCGGCGCACGGACAAGGATTTGTCCATTCACCAATTCAATCCGGTCAATTACGGCATCGTTACCATTGGTCGGTTCAAAAACCTTTTCCACGCCTTCTGCTTTGGCAAAATTCATGGCACTCATTACGGCCGCAGCGGCCAACATTTTATTTAAAACTTTCATTTTTTCTTCCTTTCCTTTTTATTTGTTGTTTTAAATATTTCGTTATTATAACATTTTTCTTATATTTTGTCAAGTCTTTTTTTAAAACCCGAATGTCACACCGGCACCAAGGGCTGTGCTGTTATGGCCCGCATACCCAATGGCGGCATTGACCAAAATATTATCATCAATATAATGGAACACACCTGCGGCCACACCTGTTGTGCCTTGATAATGTCCGACACCGGCCGAAATTTGGGTATTTCCACACGCCCTGTCATTCGGAACCAATCGAGTCATGGCTGCCAAATTGGCAAATCCGCGCCGCATTTCCCGATGATGTTTGGCCACTTTGTCTTCCAACCGATCAATCCGATCATTGAAATGGCTTTCCATCCGATTTAATTGGTTGTCAAGCGTCCGAATGGCACTGGATAAATCCCGATCATTGGAAACATAATGCGTTGTTTCAAAATTAACATCCCCAATGGCCTTTCCGGCTGCTTCCAATCCTTTGGAAACACTTGTTTTGGCTTGTGTATCAATCTCATCGTTTGATGAATGAATACTTTTATGATCACCAATCCGACCTTTGATATCTTCTTCGGCTTCTACTGCACGACTCTCTTCTATCGCAACACGATTATCCACTTCATCAACACGGTCATTCGTATCGTCAATCCGATCACTTAACGCATTATCCACGTTGATCCGTTCACGTTCTTCATCTGCTATCTGTGTTTCTAAATCTGCTTTCGTATCATCAATCTTGCTGTCCAAAGCGTCTTCCGCATCTTGCGCACGACTCTCTTCTGTCGCAACACGATTATCCACTTCATCAACACGGTCATTCGTATCGTCAATCCGATCACTTAATGCATTATCCACGTTGATCCGTTCACGTTCCTCGTCCGCTATCTGTGTTTCTAAATCTGCTTTCGTATCATCAATCTTGCTGTCCAAAGCGTCTTCCGCATCTTGCGCACGACTCTCTTCTGTCGCAACACGATTATCCACTTCATCAACAC
>JAXFZX010000093.1:0-7500 GCA_034184445.1 Pseudomonadota bacterium
CAAATGGCGGTTCGAATCAAGCCATTGTTGAAAAAAACGTGATTGAACTTGCAAAAACAGTGAAATTAAAAATACGCGCAACAGTTACTGCTTTTTCCGTAGATAAAATGGTTGACAGCGTAAAATGGTTAGCGGAAAGAGGCGTAAAAAGAATTCATTTTGGTCCAGTAACACCAGGTGGGCGCGGTGCAACAAATGATCCTAGGTTACAACCACCAAAAGCCGAAGATTTTATAAAAAATTTACACGATTCGATTATTCTTGGCGAAAAATTAGGAGTAGACGTTATCTGTTTCCCATATATGAACGCCATGTATGCTCCTATGACATATTGTGACGGAAGAATCAATAAGCGATTGGTCATTACACCAAAAGGAATTGTCAGTTCGTGCGTAGAAGTACAAGACAAGAACCACCCCTTATTTGATGCATTTAATTTGGGACATTATAACCCTACAGACAAAAAATTTGTTTTAACTGCAACAGAAAGAAAAAGTGCTCAGAAAAAAGGTTGTGAAGCACTAAAACAAAATAAAGCCCAATGTAAGGCATGTCCATTGCTCTTTTTCTGTGGTGGCGGTTGTCCGACCAGAAATTACAGAGGTTCTGGGAATACAGAACAAATTGATGATTATCGTTGCCAAATAATAAAAGGTATTATGCCTTTTGTTCTTAGGAGGTTTTACGATGCGGCTTACCCCAAAAAGAAGTGAAACTAAGCGTAAATCAAAAATAGGAGTTCATAAAAATGAGACATATGATATTGATTGGCGGAGGAGAAATCGGCGGACCATGTCCACCCAAAGGGCTTTTAAAAACCCCATTTGAAACCTTACCTATTGATTCTTTCTTTGTCTCATTGATAAAAAAGGATAAACCTAAGCTTCTTTTCCTTCCAACGGCAACAGAAGAACGCGATCCGACAAGAGGGTATGAAAAAGCTGTTCGTAACTATTTTCATGGTCGATTCGGTATGCAGGTCGATTCGTTGTACCTGATACAGGAACACCCCTCTTATCCTGAAATAAAACAGAAGATATCTTCTACGGATTGTATCTATATTGGTGGTGGTGATACAAAAGCTCTTGTAGATGCATGGAATAATACAGGCGCTACACCATTAATTAAAGATGCAATATTTTCCGGTAAACCCGTTGCGGGGGTGAGTGCGGGAGCAATTTGTTGGTTTGAAATGGGCATTTCAAATTATCGCAGAATACGATACGGGGAAAAAGATATGGCCCCCGTCGAAGGATTGGGAATTCTTAAAGGATATGCGATAGCACATTACCATAGAGAAGAAAACGTTCTATCCCAAATAGAAAAAATTATTCCTAAAGGGACAAAAAAAGTTTGTTGGGGCATAGACGACTTTGCCGCCTTGTATATTAAAGGGAATAAAAAAACAGGTCTATTTTCAAACGAAAATTCTGGTATATATAAAATTTCATCACATAAATCTGTAATAAGAGAACAAATTGTTTTTTCTGGAAGGAATGAACGATGAGTATTCAGGAAAAAATTCGGAAACTGATTTCCTTAGGAATGAACACAGGTAATGAATTGAGTATATATGGAAACGTGTCCTTAGCTGATTATTTAAAATTAAGTTTAAAGAATAAATTATTAACTATCCCTGATCCTCTTTCCTTTTCACTTTTCCAACAGGCTCTATTCAGTTTCCTTACCAAACAAGCCGTATATACAAAAGAGCAAAGTAGAAATTTTGTAGAACAAATACCTCAAGCACCTTTTATACAGCGCGTTGATCATGGAGAATTATTCTTAGATAAAGGTACGTTTTTAAATAATTTTTTCTATCAAATAGCTGCACGAGAAAACAATATTCCGTTTTTATTGACGAAACAGTGCACTCGCGTAAAATGTACAACCAATAGACAATTTCTTTTGGGGGCTGGGTACATCCATTCTAAGGACAATACTTTTAAGATTTTTGATAAAAGTAAAGGGCATTTAAAAATTGCCACATTAGAAACATTGGATGATGTTGAAATAGTTTATGATCCACAAGACAAAACGAAGCCTTATACCGTTCATCCATTATTAAGAAAGTATATTGGTTCAAAATTCAAACATGCTGCTGATGCTGTTGCAGAAATTAATTATGATATTTGGGATCAATTACAAATTAAAGATAAACGACCTATTCTATTTGTTAATGAAAAGTTTTGTTCAGATTTAATCGCCTTACATTTGGATAATAAGAAATCTCCTATCCACACTATTTTAATGGAGCATGATATATTAAAATCATTTATGGAAAGTTATGAAGCTATTTCCGATAGTCCGACAAAATTATTAAAGAAAACAACAGACTTATTCTGGATACGGGATGGAATTGCTCTCAAACCCTTAAAATACTCCTCTGAATTTAATCGTTTAGACCTAATCGAAGGGGAAAAAGTTTTAAAAAGTATTCCTATGGATAAAGATTCTTTGAAACAAAATTTAGAAAATAGAATAATATATCCCGATATTGTATTGGCATATCTATCCATTAATATATTAACAGGTTTAACTGCATATGGTGGAACCGCACAGCACGAATATCTTCCGGCAATTAAAGAAATCCTTTTGGATTTAGATAGAAAAAAACATATATTATCATCCTCTGCACGAAAAGCCATTGAGGCTACTTGTCCGTCCGTGTTAAATTTTTCGTCATTGCTATCGATTTCGCCCGAAATATCAGATGATTTAGAAAATTTAAATTCTTCTTATGACCTTAATGCATTTGAAAAACGAATTACAAAGAAAACATTGCTAGAGCTTGTAGGAGATCTATCTAAAATTTCTTATATGACGGATATTGAAATTCCTTCTCCGATGATGATAAGGAAAGGAAGTATACAAATTCCTCAATCAAAAAAATGTACGCCAGAAAATGAAAGGAGTTAAAATGAAAACGATTATTGCAATTGGTGGTGGAGAAATGGGAGGTCCTATTTTTGATAGTGAACACAATGTAATAGGACACCACGACATTGAGACAACAGGCATAGATGAAATAATTGTTCAAGCAACAAAAAAGAAAAATCCTAAAGCATTATTTATCCCAACGGCATCGTGGGATAGTACCGGATATTGTCAATCCTTTAAGAAGCAATATGGCGATATCTTAGGTTGTCAGGTATCTAATTTACTTCTTTTAAGTAATCCTTCTATGAAAGATGTGGAAAAATTAATACTAGAAACAGATATCATCTATGTCGGTGGTGGCAATACACAATTTATGCAGGATACTTGGAAGGAACGCGGGGTTTTACCTCTATTAAAGCAGGCCTATGAAAATGGGACCATCCTTTCTGGTTTGAGTGCGGGTGCTAATTGTTGGTTTGAGAAATCAAGCACAGATTCTTTTATGACAGCAGAAGATAAATTAGATTTTGAAAAAGCAAAAGAAACATTAGCCATAATGGAAAATCTCGGATATTTGGAAGGCGTGCTTTGTCCTCATTATCTAAAAGAACCATATCGACGTCCTGCTTTTTTACATCAAATGAAAAAGATCAAAGGGAAAGCATATGGAGTAGATAATAATGCGGCTCTTGTATTCATGGATGGCCATTTAACAAATTTAATAAGAAGTAATCCTGAAGCTAAGGCTTTTGAAATATCCTCAGCGGAAGGTATTGTTTCTGAAAAAGAAATTATTTTACCTTCGCTTTCCTTTTAAAATTAAATTATTCATTAAAAGAAAGTCGAATTTTTTCGGCTTTTTTTTGAATCTTAAAAAAAGAAGAAATACGATCTTGACATCATTCGAAAAATGTGTCACAGTGTGGTGGTACAGGTGACTGTGACAGAATTTTGTCTAACGCAAAAAACGTTGCCGAACAATAGGATATTTCAGGGTTATTTCTGGTTTCCAGGTAGCCCAGCCGAATCGTACAAACGTCCAGAAATGGACGTTTTTTCTTTTATTTTATAAGTGATTAAAATGGCTCGGAACAGAGATTTTATAAAATGCTTAAAAATAGTCCGTTCCGAATCAATGGAGAAAATACCTTTTTGAAGTCAGCATTTACCTTTTGGGTTAGTTGATTTAACAGAACTAAGATGACGATCAAATAGCAAAAAATATGATTAAGCCTAATTTAAAAAGGAGTATTTCCAATAGTGATTTTTAAGAATATCTTTTAGATTTTTTACAGGTTTATTACTCATTAAAACTAAACCATCAAAAGATTTTTGATTCTTGCTAATGGGTGGTTGAATATAATTTTCAGAAACAACAGAAAAATCCATTTTTTCCCAAAATGTTTTTGCAAAACCATTCTTTTCAACTTCTATTAATATCGTTATATTTGGAATTTTATGCTTAAGGCGTTCCACTAATCTCTTTGCAATTTTGCGATGCCGATAAGCTTCTGCTATAAATACAAATTCAATAATTAAGACATTAATGTCGGAGAACCAATCATAAATAATACCCCCACTTTTTCTTCTTTATCAAGCACCTCAACGATGGTGTATTCCCATTCAGAAACAGTGGATGCATTTTGAATTAGTCTCTTAATGTTTGACAAAGTGTCTCTTTCCATGGGAGGAAAATATTTCTTATAAAAATGATAAAAGTCATTTATTCTTTGTACATTACCAGTAATGTTTTGAAATTTCATTTTATCTCTCTTTTAATCGCTTTCTAACATAAATTAATTTTTATGTCAACACTAAAATTTCAGTTCGGAAATTGCACAATGACTCCAGCCAAATCGCACATAGCACTATTTATTGGCGTTTTTTCTATCCATAAAAATGGGTTGTGCAAAACGCACAACCCACACGCAAATAACGATTTTCGTATCGTTCCCAATTAACGCTTTGAGAATTGGAAACGTTTGCGGGCTTTGGAAAGACCCGGTTTTTTCCGTTCCACAATTCTGGAATCGCGTGTTAAGAACCCTGCTTTTTTAAGGGTTGTATGCAATTCCGGTTCAAACAAATCCAAACAGCGGCTAATTCCATGGCGCAAAGCATAAGCTTGCCCCGACAATCCGCCACCACAAATGGTGCAATTCACATCAAATTGATTTTCCCGATTTGTGATAACAAACGGTTGTTTTATGACCATTTGCAACACCGGCCGTGGAAAGTACTTATCCATTTCCCGACCATTTACGGTAATCTTCCCTTTACCGAGTTTGATAAAAACTCGTGCAATGGCATTCTTTTTCTTACCGACAGCTTGAGAACGACCGAATTTATCTTTCTTCGGTTGACGAGGCTCAACAGCCTGTGCCGACATTTCCGCAACCGGAGCTTCAACCACCGGTGTTTCAACCGCAGTCATTTCTTTCTTTAAATCAGCCAATTTGGCTTTTTTCTTCACAACTTCAACCATTATGCACTCCTTTTATTCTTACGGTTTTTAGAGGCTATATCCAATACAATCGGATTTTGCGCAGCATGTGGATGTTCGGCCCCTGCAAAAACGCGTAATTTTGTCATTTGCTTAGCCCCCAAGCTATTGCGGGATATCATGCGCTCAACAGCCTTAATCAAGACCTTTTCGGGTTTTTCCTGCATCAAATTCTTAGCCGATTCGCCATGAATGCCACCGATATACCCCGAATGATGGAAATACTCTTTTTGTTCCAGTTTCTTACCGGTTAATTGAATTTTATCCGCGTTAATCACGACAACATAGTCGCCACAATCCTGTGACGGTGAAAAAGAAGGCTTGTTCTTACCGCGCAAGATTGTTGCAATCTGGCTGGCCAAACGCCCCAAGACCAAATCCGTTGCATCAATCAAATACCATTTGATATTGCAATCGGCTGGCTTTAAAGTTTTTGTAGATTTCATAGTCATTGTAATGTTCCTTTATGTTAAAAAGACGAGATATATATACCTTATTTTTTTTAAAAAGTCAACTCTTTTTTATTTGAATTATAGATATTTTTTTATATGGTATTATAATACCTTTTTACATATCAATATCCCAATGTTATGTATCATATCCGATAAATATGCTTTATTTTGAAATGAGCAATTTTTTTCTGGTATTTTCATTTTTTATGTTGTATAACAGAAAAATGAGGAGCATATATGTCGGATAAAAAGATAAATTTTTCAAGGATTTTTCTAACTGGAATTATTTGGACAGTTCTGTATGGTGCTGTCACGGATATTTTGTCCTGCGCTATCTTGGATTTTAGCCCCCTAAGTCTTTCTGATTGGGCTAAACGAATCGGTGATTTTTTAAACGAGATATGGTTTATTCGCACTGGGAAAGATTGGTCTTTGTTATTGTTGATGATCCTATTTATTCCGGTCTATTTTATTGGATGGCGCAAATTTTATCGCTTCCATTGGAATCGTTTAGTGCCACACCGTTTTCATAAAAAAGAAAAATATACTCAGCATTCCGCAGGCGACCCGACAAAAAGAGGCTTTGGCCCTCAAAAATTAAGAGTGCAAACTTCTGCTCTTCTAAGCGTAAGAGCCGTTGATACACAGACACCTATACCGATGGCAAACGATCAAGCCAATATTCCTCCATTACCGAGTGAACAACCTGTCCCCACTACTTCTCAGTATGAAGATGCAGCCGAAGTTCAAGACATGCTTGCACAAACAGCCCATATCTCGGCCGATTTTTTCCCCCATGTATTATTAGACGGTCATTACGCATCATTTGCCATGTCCACGGAAAAATTGGCGGCCGTTGTCCGAATTATAAATAGGCCCGAATCAACTTTTGCCGTGGATACTGATGTAGATGTCAGTAGCAGCGATTGGTTCTATGAAAGCGGTCTTATCCCTGCGCCGGCCAAAGATATTATTGCCATTGCTCAGAATTTACAGGCGAATGAGCCCGAATCCGTTGCAACACCCGTTATTTTATTGATGGGGGGAACATTATTAAATGTGGACGAAACCATGGCCTATTTTGAAAAACATAATATAATATTAACGCGCACCGAAAATGTGGAAATTGACGAAATTCCTCTAATCATGGATTTTATGAATGATTATTTTGGTTCGCGTTCAGAAAGCGAGGCACTATGAAAATAACTCTTTTGCGGCGAAAAACAATTTGGGAAACGATTGGCTGGCTTTGGGCAACATGGTTCGGGTCAGGTTTGTCCCCAAAGGCCCCAGGAACGGTGGGCTCTTTATGTTCACTGCCGATTATTGTATTTGGCATTTACGGTGGCATAGAGTGTTTACTAGGCGTTATTATATGTCTTTTTTTGATTGGATGGTGGGCAACTGCTGTGGTATTACATACTCAAAAAGAACAAGACCCCGGCTTTGTTGTTATTGACGAAACCGTTGGACAAAGTATAACTTTTCTATTGGCCCTGCCATTGGGAATTACAGGATGGAATATTTTATTGGGATTTTTGTTATTTCGTTTTTTTGATATTGTTAAGATTTGGCCAGCTTCATTCTTTGATGGGCACGTGCACAATGCCTTTGGCGTTATGATGGATGATGTAGTTGCCGGTATTTATGCAGCACTTGTCCTAT
>JAXFZX010000094.1:0-5124 GCA_034184445.1 Pseudomonadota bacterium
GCAATTATATAATAAAAGTGGACAAAAGTCAAATACTTTTTTGTCTTTTTATAAACTTATATATATTTCAATTACTTGCCGCTATTATAATGTGCCATAATGCGTCTTTTTTCAAGGTTCCAATCCCGTTTTTTCATGGTTTCACGTTTGTCTACCAAATTTTTACCTTGGGCGATAGCGATCTTAACCTTGGCCAATCCCCGATTATTAAAGTATAAATCTAGTGGAACAACGGTTTTCCCTTTTTTGGTTATCTCATCCCGAATTTTTTTAAGCTCTTTTTTATTTAATAACAATAATTTCGGTCGTGTGGCACTTTGCTCCACAAAGCCCCCTTTGGCACCTGCGTAATCCAATATATGGGCATTTATCAAATAAAGCCCCCCGTTTTCAAAAGCTGCATAACTTTCCGAAATCGTTGCATGCCCTGCGCGCAGAGATTTAACCTCTCCGCCGGTTAGAACAATGCCAGCTTCAAATGTTTCCAATATTTCATAATTGAAGTGGGCTTTCCGATTTGAGGCGACTTGGCCGGTTGTAATTAAATTTTTCATGAGGCTATTGTATCAAAATCAAAGGAAAAAGTCAATAAGGGGACGCAGAGTGCTTTGTTCTTCGTTTGATAAGGTTGGGAATATGCGCTCCAAAATAGCATGATGATAAAAGCGCAACCACTCTTTTTCCGAGTCTGATAACATGTCAAATGCGACTAATCGTCCATCAAACGGTATCCATAGCAGATTTTCCAAAATTAAGGTATTGTCGGGTCCGGGTATAGTCATGATCATATTTTCAAGCCTGATTCCAAATGCACCGGACTTATAATAAGCGGGCTCATTGGAAAAAAGCATTCCAGCCTTTAATGGTGTATCTGATTTTTCATAAATAGTCGGTGGAGATTCATGGACCGCTAAATACATACCGATGCCATGCCCAGTAGAATGGCCATAGTCCACCCCGTCCGCCCGTAAAAAAGAACGCGCCTTTATATCTAAGTCACACGGTAAATCTCCATCTTTTACAACCGAAGTGGCCAAGGCAATATGGCCCTTTAATACTTGGGTATAGCGTTTCTTTATTTCGTCGGTTGGATTGCCGGTACAAATGGTGCGTGTCATATCGGTTGTTCCATTTAAGTAATTTCCCCCCGTATCCACCAATAACAGTGGAGCCGAAGTGACAGGTACATTTGTTTTTGGAGTCGGTAAATAATGTGCCATTGCTGCATGTTCTCCAACGGCGGCAATCGTATCAAAACTGTCTCCGCGATAAAGGGGAGATTGTGATCTAAATTCCCGTAGCTTTTTCCCACAGGATAATTCATCCAAAGCACTTTTGTTTTGTTCTACGAATGCTAAGAACCGGCAAATAACCTGACTTTCAAACAGACATGCTTCACGAATATTTTGTTGTTCTACGGTGTTCTTAATGGCTTTTATGGCTTCCACAGGATCGGCTAAATCCGTAATATGAGCAACATTTTTAATTTTTTGAAAAATATCCATGGATGTCAGGCGCATATCCAATCCGACATGCATATCCTTTAAATCGGAAAGGTGGTCGGTAAAGCCTGTTGTCCTGCCATCTGAAAAAACGATAAGGCGTTCAAATACCACAGGGTATTCAGGAACCCAGAGACAGCGTTTGTTCAATAAATAAGATACACTATCGGGTTGTGTGAACACATAGGCATCTAAACCGTGATTCTTAATGATATCAGCCACTTTTTCTACTTTATCTGTTGCGCTTTCTCCACAATAGGATAAATCGTAATCAAAGATTGGAATATCTTTAAAAACCGGGGGCGGAAAAAGTTTTTGCCAATCAGATACGGGAACTAAATTCAATTTTTGCCCCATCAGGTATGTGACCCATCCCACGGATCTTTGAGTGGAATTATATCCGATTTTTAATCCTTTTAAATGCTGAACCATCCATACAGATGGAATCGTTTCTGTCGGAATTTCAAAAACCCGAAAATCGGGAGCTTCAATTTTAGCTTGATCCGTATAGCGTGAATCTACGAATAAAACAGCGGTATCCTGTGTAATAATGGCAAGACCTGCCGATCCCGAAAAACCACATGTCCGATATAGTTGATCTTTTTCTGGGGGATAGTATTCCCCAAAAAATGAATCTGTTCTGGTAATGACCAATGCATCCAAATGATGCGTTTTTAAAAATTTTCGCACTATTTTAATCATTATGTATCCTTTTGCACCACAAGAGTGCTCCATCCTTTGATACGATAGGAAGTTATACATCTCAATCCGGCGTGTTCGTGCGCTTTTTTGACCCATTTTTCCTGTCCGATTAAAAATCCCGATAAAATCGCAATACCTCTGGGATTGAGATGGACTGTCAGATCAGAGGCCATATCAATTAAAGGCTTGGCCAATATATTACAAAAAATAAGGTCATATTTTTTTACGACATGTTTGTATCCATCACTTTGCCAAATCATCATTTGCTTTTGTAGCCCGTTTTGACAGGCATTATTCTGAGCCACCCGAACTGATTCGGGATCAATATCAACGGCATCAACGGAGATACCATATTTTTTGGCAAAGGCCATTCCTAGGATACCCGATCCACATCCGACATCCAAAACGGATTTTGGCACTTTTTTCAAATCAGATAGAGCCTTTAAACAGCCGTGAGTCGTTTGATGCTCCCCTGTCCCGAATGCTGTTGCGGCATCAATTTTAAGGGTTATTTTATTTTTGGGTAAATCACCTTTTATGTGTGATCCATAAATATAGAAATCATCAACTTCTATGGGGGGAAAACCTTTGTAAGAGGCTTCTAACCAATTCACATCTGGCATTTTTTTTAAGGCAAATTTGGGTATGGGTATGTTTGACCGAGTGGCCGCCCCGTCAATTAACGATTTAAGAATGCTTTTTTCTGGTGCATTTTCAAAGATTCCCTGTAATTCCCAGCATCCCGCATATTTCCCCTTTTCAATCGGGCGTGTTAAAACGGCACCGGCAAATTCTTCCAAAGCCATTTCAAACACAGAGACGGCCTTTTCGGGTAAGATCAATTTAAAATCAAACGGCATATTTTCTCCTTTTGGGTAGCAGTATGGCAAAAATTTCTTTAAAACGCAAGAATTTTGCGGTTGCAAGAATATTTTTTTTGTGTTAAATAGATTTTTAACGAGGGGGCTTATATGCGTAAAAAAAAGAAATCTTTTGCTACCGTTTATGCTTTGGATGGCGCGGGTGGTGCCGAAAAAAAAGCAATTGGTGTCCTTGCCGATTTAAAGGATTTGGATAAAACCATTTGGATACATTTAAACCTGTCTGACCCGCGGGCGGGGCGATGGCTGAAAAAGCAACCCGAAATTACCGATTGGGTGCGTGAGAATTTGACAAATCCGGAAATATCCGATGCCCGTGTGCGTATTAAGCAAAATAAGTTATTACTGTTATTAAGGACGGTCAATAGGGCATCCAAATCAGATCCGGATGATTTGGTGTTTTTGCGTTTATTCGCAACAGAAAAAGTGTTGATTAGTGCGTGTCGCAATCCGACATTGGACTTTGCTGAAGTGGACGATCTTTTTGAAGATCAAGAAGGCCCCGAAAATATGAACGACTTGCTCAGTATTATTTTAGAAAATACTTTGGACAGCGTTGCCGATTCCGTAGAACGCATTGAAGATATTGTTGATGATTTTGAAGAAAAAATTATTATTTCAAAACCTCAGGAAGGCACTTATTCTGCGTTGGCTGAAAGGCTTCGTCAAGTCATTATTATCCGCCGATTTATGATGCCTGAACGCGAGGTATTAGATAACCTGTTGCGACGGGGTGTCAAGTGGTTTAATGCCACTTTGGAACAATCATTGCGTGAAAATTTTGACCGTGTGCGCCGCATCGTAGAGGATATTGACTTGCTTGAAAAGCGGATTCGTGTCAATCAAGATGCTATTTCACATTTAGAGGATAAACAAACCCAGCGCAACACCTATATGTTATCGGTGATTGCAGGGATATTTTTACCGCTGTCCTTTTTAACGGGGGTTTTTGGAATGAATTTAGGGGGTATTCCGATGAACGAAGCCCCATATGGATTTTTGGCCGTGAATCTGATTATGATTTTTATCGGTGTTTTAATTTTGTATATCTTCAAAAAATTAAAATGGATTTGAATAAACTTACAAAGGGGAAAATAATGAAAATTCGGCAAGGGGTGCCTTTTATGGGAACAAATCATGATATGTATTTGATGAAGAAAAAAGCCGCCGAAATTATGTATCAAATTAATTCATCACATCCTGATGATCGGCTTCGGATTCATCGGGAATTATTGCCGCAATTATTTAAGAAAATAGGGACAAATACTTGGTTTGATTTTCCGTTTAATTGTGATTACGGTGTATCAACCGAGATCGGTAGTCATTGCTACTTTAACCACCATTTATCCATCGGGGACAGTGGTCGGATTAAGATTGGGGATTATGTTTTAATGGGACCTTATGTTGGCCTTTATACGGCACAGCATCCCCTTAATCCCCAAAAACGCAAAGAGGGATGGCAGACCGTTCAAAACATCACAATTGGCAATAATGTATGGATTGGAGCAAATTGCACAATATTGGGCGGAGTTAAAATTGGCAATAATTCGGTTATCGGTGCGGGCAGTCTAGTGACAAAAAACATCCCTGCCAATTCGCTTGCCTATGGGGTGCCATGTCGTGTGGTGCGTCGGATTGATCACGATGGTTAGCTTATGTTTTACCCGTTCTTTACTCTTTTATCTTGACATTGGGAATAAAATAGGTGTAAATACCACTTATGACTTTGAAACAGAGAATCAATAACACATGGCGTAAGGGCCGAATCCTCAGGTATAGAACCTATAAAAGGATGGGAATTGTGCGTCACCGGAAAAAAGCGGATGTGACACTTTTGTTGTTATTGATTATTTGTTTGGCGGTTTTTCCTTTTTTCGTGATGCCCAAAGGGGATAAGGAAACCTGTCCTGAGGTACAAATTCCCGAACCCATTATAACAGAGGAAGTGCATCCTGATTTAGGGGATGAACCGGTCGTGCCGGCCTCACGGACCTCGTTGGATGAGTTGGAAAAACGTGTCCAGTTGGGGGAATTAAAAA
>JAXFZX010000095.1:0-8603 GCA_034184445.1 Pseudomonadota bacterium
CAAACCAGCCTAGAATGATATTTTATCCCCAATTTTAATGTTTTTCTGTTGCACCGTGCCGGCCGGCAATTCAACCATTCCCAACACTGGGATAGCCGGTTGGCGCGGTGTCTCATCAAGCGGTTTTAAATTTTCAAAAATGTCGGTAATTTTATACTCTTTATTAAAAAAGAGAACATCTAACGGCACAAAAGTATTTTTCATCCATACACCCATGGGGCGCGGTGCTTCATTTAAAAAAATCATACCCGTTCCGGCGGGCACCTGAGGCCGAAACATCAAGCCATTCATTCGTTCTTCTTGCGTTCTGGCAAATTCGGCATCAAAAACATGGGGGCCAATTTTAATTTTTCCCTGCTGCATTTTATGAGGTTTAATAAACGATACGGTATCCCAAACATAATCCCCATATTCATCGGCACGTTTAGATAATCTATCAATATAATCTGAATCGCCTTGTTTATACTCACCCAACCACCGAATAACACGATACCCGATATCATGATGGCCTTGGGATGCACTCAAATATCGCGCATACCGCCATGTTGTAAGCGGCGGCATTCCATTCACTTCGGCAACATAACTATCGGTCGCTTGGATTAAGGACTCATACGGCACGCGTGCAAAAGTTTGCCGGTCCAGCCACCCTGTTTGTTCAAACGGAGATTCCCAATGCGCTTTACCCCAATCGGTTGCTTCGGCTGCCTGCAAAATTCCCATAACGGGTGGCACCGGATAAACCTTCATCATCAAATCGGCCATTTGTGCCGAAGGGACTTTTTTCGCCCACGAATCATACCGTTGAACCAATTCATCAAAGTATGCTTTTTCCTTAGGTGTCCACTTTTTACCGTGATTGGCCTTATCCTGCAAGAGTGATAAAATAATGCGTTCCTTTACAATTTTTTCATTATTGCGCAAAATCAAGGCAGCAATAACCCGAGAAAATACTTCCGGACGTCCCTTTTGAACAAAATCAGGCGGCATTTTATCCACAAAAACCCGAGGCACATGATTTTCATCGGAACCCGCAAACCATTTATTTAGTTCCTCAGTCGTCTGAGGACGAATAATAACACCGGATACAGGTATATCGGCTTGATCAATTAAAAATTCAATCGGATTAAATACCGGCTTCACGACATGATGTTGCAAAACCTTGGGCATCGGCATTATTGCCGGTATCATTCCCACCATTGATATCGCAGCAACAATCGCTACCAAAATCCATTTTTTTTGCATTTTATAACCTCCTATTCCGACAAAGACCGATGGGCCAAAATGGCTTTTATTTGTTTCATGGGGATACCACCGCTTAAAATCAAGACACCCAAAAAGGCAACACATCCCACACCGATAATACCCGCTAAAATAAGTATGGATAATACGCCACCTCCGTGTTCCCAATTCGGTAGGTAAAGGGCTACCACTTGTTTGATTCCCCCTATAAAAATCCCCATAATCACCCCCGATGCAATGATACGAATCATCCGATATTTGAATATTGCATCCAAACGGAAATCACCACGATGTGCCAATCGGAACATATATTGAGCCGCATTAATCCAAACAGAAATACTTGTCGCCAAGGCAATTCCCGCATATCCCCAAAAAGACATAAAGGTAATAGCCATAATAGCATTTAAAACGACCCCGACAACGGCTATTTTAACGGGTGTTGTCGTATCCCCCCGCGCATAGAAAAAAGGAGCCAAAGTCTTTGTCATCATATAGGCCGGTAAGCCCAAAGCAAAAATTGTTAATGCCTTAGCTGTATGCAGAGTATCCGACCTGGTAAATCGCCCATGTTCAAATAAAATACCAACAATAGGAGTCGCCAACAGTATCAGACCTATCATTGAAGAAATCGCCAACGCCATAGAAACCTCTAAACCACGATTTAATTGAGCATTGGCTCTATCGGCTTCACCACTTTTGATATAACGGGACAGAACTGGTAATAAAACCGTTCCGATGGCCACGCCAATCACACCGATCGGCAATTGGAACAGGTGATTGGCATAGTTCAACCATGAAATGGCCCCCGCACCGACAAACGATACGAACAGTGTATCCAAAAAAAGGTTGATTTGATAAACACCCGATCCCAATACCCCCGGTGCCATTTTTTTAAGGAGCAATTTAACCCCTTTTGTCATATGACATAGTGCCTTTACTGGACCTATTAACCCAAAAGTCATCTTAATTTTTCTAAGATGCCAAAATAGGAACAAAAACTCTACAATTCCGGCCACGAACACCCCCCATGCCAATGCATACGCCGGGGCATAAGGCGAATTGATAAACGGTGTTAGGCAGATCAAAAATCCTACCATAATGATGTTTAAAAGTGTCGGAGTAAAAGCCGCCGCCCAAAATTTACCGGCGGAATTTAAAATTCCCGAAAACAGAGATACCAGCGAAACACATAATAAAAACGGAAAAGTAATACGGCTGAGACTTGTAGTTAGAGCTAATTTTCCAGCTATTTTTTCAAATCCCGGTGCCAATATAAACATGAGGCACGGCATTAAAATTTCCATAACGACCGTAAAAATCAACAAAACATAAAACAAAAATCCAAATACCGAACGGGCAAAGGCCAAAGCGCGTTGTTTGCCATGCGCTTGTAATTCCCCCGAAAACAAAGGGACGAAAGCAACATTAAGGGTTCCTTCGGCAAAAAGGCTTCTAAACAGATTCGGAAAACGAAGTGCCACAAAAAAAGCATCCGCCATCATACCCGCCCCTAAATAGCGCGCCAATAAAACCTCACGAATAAAACCAACCACGCGACTGATCGCTGTGCAACCCCCCACCGTGGCAATAGATGAATGTAGTGACATGCTTTTCCTTATACGCCAAATTTAAAATGCTTTCAACGAAAAAATATCGTTTCAATAAATTAAAAAAATAATCGTTATTTTTTAACAAGTTATCATTTTTTTCTTGATTTTTTATTTTTTTTGATGTAAAAATAGAACATTCTTAATTTAAAGCGAAAGGAAAATAAGATGGCTCGTGTCACAGTTGAAGATTGCGTCAAAAAAGTTCCCAACCGGTTTGATTTGGTTTTGTTGGCAACCGGTCGGGCAAAAGCTTTAGCCTCGGGTTCACCCTTAACGGTGGATCGCGATAATGATAAAAACACGGTGGTGGCGCTTCGTGAGATTGAAGACGGCACTATTGATTTATCGCTGGTACGTGATAATGTCATTGCCGGCATGCAAAAATATGCCCATCCTGTTGAAGGGACGGATGATGCGGCCGAAATTAAAGAGGTTGAGGCCGAAATCAGTGGTGAAGCTCCTCTTTATGCTGACACGGAATTTGTGGAATCCGATTCCTTTCAAGTCGTTGATGATGTGACCGAGGCCTAAATTACCATTAAAGGGGGGGATTGATGGCCTTAATGCGACAGTATGAGTTGGTTGAACGGGTCAAATCTTATGACCCCACAGCGGACGAGGCCGCCCTTAATCGTGCTTACATTTTCGCAATGAAAATGCACAGCGGTCAAAAACGCGAATCGGGGGAACCCTATTTTTCACATCCTGTTGCCGTAGCCAGTATTCTGACGGAATACAAATTAGATTCGGCAACAATTATTACGGCACTTTTGCATGACACGGTAGAAGACACACCAGCCTCATATGCAGATATCAAAGAACTTTTTGGCGAAGATGTCGCCAAGTTGGTTCAAGGTCTAACAAAACTGTCCAAAGTGCAAATTCATTCCGAAGCCTCCAAACAGGCTGAAAACTTTCAAAAATTGGTTCTTGCCATCAGTTCCGATATTCGGGTTTTACTGATTAAACTGGCAGACCGGTTGCATAACATGCGCACACTGCACTGTTGTGCAAAGGAGGAAAAGCGTATCAGAATTGCCCGCGAAACCATGGAAATTTATGTGCCTTTGGCCGAACGAATTGGGATGCAGGCTCTTAAAGATGAATTAGAAGATTTGGCCTTTC
Organism: Pseudomonadota bacterium; assembly: GCA_034184445.1. Lineage (GTDB taxonomy): Bacteria > Pseudomonadota > Alphaproteobacteria > CAAHEQ01 > UBA3637 > CALXZG01. The sequence continues at coordinate 3,975 of JAXFZX010000095.1, forward strand.
AAACCCTTCATCCCGAAGCCTATGAATCAATTACATCTCGTTTAACTTTTTTGGCTGAAAAAGGCGAAAAAGAAGTTGGCGATGTAATTGAAATCCTTAAAAAAGATTTGGCCGAAAATAATGTGACGGGTGAGGTATCGGGGCGACAAAAAAGGCCTTACTCCATCTGGATGAAAATGCAGCACAAAAATGTGACGATGGAGCAAATTTTTGACATTATGGCTTTTCGGGTTATTGTGGATACAGTAGCTGAATGCTATCAGGTTTTAGGGATTATTCACACAAAATACAATATGATTCCCGGACGATATAAAGATTATATTTCCACGCCCAAGGCCAACGGATATCAATCAATTCATACGGGTGTTTTGGGCCCTCTTAATCGCCGAATAGAATTACAAATCCGCACTCATGACATGCATCAGGTCGCTGAATTCGGTGTGGCCGCACATTGGGAATATAAACAAGGTGTCCATCGTGAAGGGACACAATATCGGTGGATTAGAGATTTATTAGAGTTATTAAATCATTCTTCCGATCCGAATGAATTTTTAGAGCACACCAAAATCGCCATGTATCAGGATCAGGTTTTCTGCTTTTCTCCAAAAGGGGATTTAATTCCCCTACCCAAAGGGGCAACGCCGATTGATTTTGCCTATGCGGTGCATTCGGGGGTTGGGGATACCTGTGTCGGGGTAAAAATTAACGGGAAGATTAGTCCCCTGCGTACTGTACTTCAAAACGGGGATCAAGTTGACATTTTAACAGCCAAGAATCAAACACCGTCCGCCGAGTGGGAGCGTATTGCCGTGACGGCCAAAGCACGAGCCTGCATCCGCCGTTTCCTGCGCGCCCAAAAACGGCAACAATTGATTGAAACAGGACGGAATTCAATAATTGCCGTAGCCAAAGAATATAATCATCCATTTTCAGATAAAGACCTAAATGGCATTTTGGATAAGGGCCGATTTAAAACAGCCGATGATTTATTAACCGCTATCGGTGAAGGTCTTATTTCGGCGACAGATATTTTCCATAAAATTCATCCGGAATTAAAGTTGTCACTTTATCAAAAGACAATGTCTTTGTTCCGAAAATCCCCCGATAAGCCGATGGCACCGGTGGATAAAAAAATGCCGATTACAGGATTATTTGAAGGGCTATCCTATGGCTTTGCAAAATGTTGTCATCCGGTGCCGGGCGATCCAATCGTCGGTATCGTCACCAGTGGCAAGGGTGTCACTATCCATACCCAAGATTGCCCCACAATTTCCCAATACGCAGATGAGCCCGAACGATGGATAGATGTTGGTTGGAACAAGGATGCATTACCCGATTCTGTTTTACCCGTTCGGATAAAAGTCACATTGTCGGATCAACCGACCTCTATGCCGGAACTAATGACCGTTTTGGCACAACAGGGGGCAAAGCTATCCAATTTAACCATCCAACGACGTGGGGGCGGATGGATAGACTCCATCGCGGATATAGAGGTTCGCAATAAAGACCATCTGGACACGATTTTACAGGCTTTACGGTCATCCAACCCGATTGCATCCGTATCTCGTGTTAAGGCCGGTTAATATTTCAACGGTTCTTTATTTATAAAATCCAATTGAACACCAGCGGTGCGTAGCATTTCCTCTGCATCCGATCCCGCATGATAGGGATATTCGGCCACAATCCGCTTAATTCCACATGATATCAATAGCATAGCACAAGTTCGGCAAGGTGCTAATTTACAATAAAGTGTTGAACCATCAATGGAAATTCCCCGTTTTGCCGCCTGGCAAATCGCATTTTGTTCGGCGTGAATGGTGCGCATACAATGCATACTTTGATGCCCGTCTTCATCTGTCACCATTTTCATTAAATGTCCGACCTCATCACAATGCGGAAGTCCCGCCGGCGATCCCACATATCCCGAGCACAAAATTTGATTGTCCTTTACAATGACGCACGCTGTCCGCCCTCTATCACAGGTTGCTCGCTTAGCAAGGGCATGCATCACTTCTAGAAAATACTCATCCCAACTAGGACGCACATAGGGTTTATTTTCATTATTCATTTTTATCCCCATAGGTATCTTTAAAAATTTCAATAAAGCGCGTATAACCCGCAGTTTTTAACTGCTCTTTTTGGAACTTGGCATTGCTGTTGCGCCATGAGATCAAAACGCGTGTTCCCTTAGCCCGTAGGCCTGAAGCTTGCTGTATGGCTTCCTGCACTTTTTCTTTGGGTGCTTTTTTATCAATTAAAATTGCCACACTTTCATGGGTATCCGGTACCACAAAATGATTATCCTTTAGCACAGCAAAAATGCGCTCAAAGCCAATGGAAAAACCGCATGCCGGCACCGGACGCCCCAAATACTTTCCAATCATGTCATCATATCTGCCGCCCCCCGCGACCGATGATCCAAAAGTTTCCAATTCAACCTCAAAAATCGGACCGGTATAATAGGACATTCCTCGCACCAATGTCGGATCAAAAATGATTTGGGCCTTATTTCCCAACAAATCCGCCGTGACGCGAATAATTTCATCCAAATTATCCGTGACATCGGCATCAAATTCTGTTAATCCCCGATCGGTTAAATAGGTGCGACTGGATTGATAGGAATCACTCATCCCCTGATAAAGGGCAACATATTTATCCACGGCAGCATCCTCAAAGCCTTCTTCTTTCAACATGTCGCGCACACCGTTTAAACCAACTTTATCCATTTTATCCAAAATAATAAAAACGATATCTAATTTATCTTCGGGCAGCCCACAGGCCAATGCCATTGTTTTTAATAAACGCCGATCATTTATCCGAACCTTAAATTTACCCAAATTCAGGCGACTGAGCATCTCAGATGTCGCGAGTATCAATTCAATTTCCGCCAAATTTGTGGCGTCACCCAAAATGTCAATATCGCATTGGATGAATTGACGAAAGCGTCCCTTTTGAGGTCTTTCCGCCCGAAATGAGTATCCCATTTGAAAGGCTTTAAAGGGACTTGGTAATTTATCCATATTATTGGCATAGAAGCGGGAAAGAGGCACCGTTAAATCATACCGAAGCCCCGAATCACATAAATCACCTTCGGTCGATTCGGCCAATTTTTCCCCCCGCTTTAAAATCTTAAAGATCAGTTTTTCATTTTCCCCACCCTGTTTAGAGGTAAGATTTTCAATATGTTCAATCAGCGGTGTTTCAATCAGGTTAAATCCATATAGGCGGTAGGTATCTTTAATCTCCCGCATCACATATTCGCGGATAACCATATCTTCAGGTAATTGTTCGGGCATTCCTTTGACGGGTGTTTTAACAAATGACATTTTTTATCCTTTCGTTTTTTTGTTAAGATACCACAATCCCACCCGAAAAACAAGTTTTTTAATGTTTATTTATGCATTTCATTATTTTGGATAAGGCAATACCTGCCCCATAACATAAGGGATAATTAACAAAGGCCTTTAACACACGGAAAAAGAGGTGCCATAAGTTGCTACAAAAACCTCATCCACACGGCGCATGGGGACTTTATAGGTTCGGGTCACATCTTCGGTTATTAAATCTAATTCAACGACACCGACCTCGGATGATTCAACCAAAGCTTTTTGAATGGCCGGATTGATATAATCCAAAACAATTGTTTCTTTCGGGCGACGAATGAATAAGGCATTACTGCGCCCGTCATACATGATAGAGGCAGCTTTGGCCTCATCTTCCCTTGCCCGAATAATCAGGATAAACAATCCTTCTTGCGTTGGTTTTAAACAATATGTCCGATTTTGCAAGATTGGCATTTTACCGATCCTGCCCTTTGGCAGCTGTCATAATCAACTTGCCATTATCAACAGCCAAATGCACACCCCAAGCTTCAAAGATAGCTTTATTCACATTTTGGGCAGCCTTAGACTTCGGGTTATCCAAATCCCGCATAATTTTTTGGGATAAGCCCGCTTCTTCCGCATCTTTCATATCAACGGAAGCAATTTTCTTGGCCGAATTATTTTTTAACAATGATGATGTCATAGAATACTCCTTTCCTGATACTTTTATTTTAGCATATCCCCAGCGCTTGTCAAGCACAAAGTCTGATGAAACCGAACATTTTTTGCTTTTTCTTGACTTTTAGGGATATTTCGGGTATAAGTATAAGGAAAAGAGAGGATTTTTATGCCCGATAATTTAAAAGAAATTGTATCTAAGCGCAGGACTTTTGCCATTATTTCGCACCCAGATGCCGGTAAAACAACACTAACGGAGAAGTTGTTGCTGTTCGGTGGGGCAATTAATCAAGCCGGTGCCGTCAAAGCCCGTGGGGATAACCGCAGAGCCAGATCCGATTGGATGAAGGTAGAGCAAGAACGCGGTATTTCCGTGGCTTCATCCGTGATGACTTTTGAATACGGCGGGTGCACTTTTAATTTATTGGATACACCGGGGCATGAGGACTTTTCGGAAGATACTTATCGCGTTTTAACGGCGGTTGATTCGGCCGTAATGGTGATTGATTGCGCCAAGGGGATTGAAGCCCAAACAAAAAAGTTATTTGAGGTTTGCAGACTGCGCGATATTCCGATTATTACCTTTATCAATAAATTGGATCGTGAGGGAAAAGATCCCTTTGAATTA
>JAXFZX010000096.1:0-2744 GCA_034184445.1 Pseudomonadota bacterium
AACTCCATCGGCCTCAGCCCGAATCGGGGCAGCAGGCATCGTTGCCGAGTCTTTAACATCCACCACCGGTAATTCCACGCGTTCTTGTATCACGATAGTTGAATTTGGAACGGGGTTAACCGGAAACGATGGCGGTCGTTTGGTTGAAGCAGCAGGCACCGTCACCGGCGGAAGAGCCGCCGGTGTTTGTTCCGTCAAAGTAGCCGTATTTTTCGGTTCTGTCGTCTTGGTAATCGTTTTTTGCTGAATAGTCGTTTGTTGCGCCACGGGAATTGTCATTGTTGCAATCTTGGGTGGTGTTTTTTCATATACTTTCTCAACGGTTGTTGTGCGCTCCACAGTCGCAGTTTCCCCAGGCAACAGGTAAGTGGGTAGTAAAAAATCACCATCCGCCGTCACGGTTGCCACAGCTTCTTCGGGAGGAGCAGCCTGTTCATCCGGCAATAAGGTGCCTTCATCCGCCGAAACGGAATTTTCGGTGATTGCAGAGGACGCTACCAATTCGGTTGGATCCCCATCGGCGTAAGCATCAGGCACACTCCATAAAACGCTCAACGCACAAATAGTTGAAAAAACAAGATTATAGTATTTAAGACGACACATATTATTCATTCCTTTTTGGCCAAAATTTGGAATTTACAGATACTAGCAAGGCACAGCATACAAGAAAAATAGTTAATTTTTTATTAACAAATCGTTTTTTTTCAGTAAATATACCCTTTTCTCCGTGCAATAGGGGGAATCCGCTTATTTTTAGCGGATTCCCCCATGGCTATTTATCCCGATTTAAAGCGCGATTAAGTGCTTTCCAAACGCATAGATTGCTATTCCCGATATAATAAGGATTAAGATGGCTATACATCCTTCGCAACGGGTAAAGCATGAAACACTGGAATCAGCATTTTTTCTGGCCCAGATATAGATGGGTATGCCCAAAGCAATAAAAATTACCGCCATTAACAGGTATTGCAATCCCGCCGCATAAAGTAGCCACATCGCATATACCGTGCCAAATATACCGGTACATAAAGCGTGCCACCGGTGTTTTCCAACCCATGTTGAATCGGAAGGGTGGAGACAAACTTTCCACAAATACAGGCACGATACCAAATAGGCCGGTAATACCATGACCCCCGTAATGGACAGCATTGTGTTCCAAGCATTGTTTGCAAAATAAACCAAAATCATGGCAGCTTGCATTAAGGCACTTGTTATCCAAAGGGAAACTTGGGGGGAGCCGGCCTTATTTTCTCGGGCAAAAATTTTGGGGAAAGTCCCATTTTGTGCCATGGCAAAAGGCATTTCTGCCACAATCATTGTCCAGGATAACCAACTGGCTAAAATAGCCACAATCATGCCGATATTCATAAACCAGGCTCCCCATTTGCCGACAACAGCCTCCATTACACCGGCCGTTGAGGGATTGGCTACATGAGCCAGTTCTGTCCGAGTCATAAACCCAAACGGTAGAATTGACAATAAAACATAAATAATCAGACATCCCAAAAATCCGATTAAGGTAGCTTGACCCACGGCAGATTGGGTTTTGGCTCGCCCCGATAAAACAACGGCTCCCTCTATGCCGATAAATGCCCATAAAGTCACCAGCATGCTGCTTTTGACTTGATGGCCTAACCCTCCGATTTCGGCAACCGACAGCTTGCCTAAAAAGTCTGTGCTAAATTGATCTAAATGGAACATAGCCACCATGACTAAAATAAACAAAGCAAGTGGTACAATTTTGGCAATAGTAACGATTAAGTTAATGCGGGTTGCCTCTTTTACACCATGCAAAACCAATCCGTTAAAGAACCAAATTAAAAAGGATCCCCCTATGACGGAATACAGGTTATTTCCCCCTGTAAATACCCCCGGCCAAAAATAGTTTAGGGCATCCATGGTAATCACGGCATAGCCGACATTTCCAAAAATTTGACACAACCAATAACTCCACCCGATATTAAATCCCATGTAGGGGCCAAATCCTGCCCGTGCGTACATATAGATCCCCGATGTCAGGTCGGGCTTAATCGTTGCCAATATCCGAAAAGTATTTGCAATAAAATATATGCCAATGCCGGTTATAAGCCACGCTAAAATGACGGCTCCGGCCGAGGCACTTTGTGCCATATTTTGCGGCAGCGAAAAAATACCACCGCCAATCATAGAACTGATGACAATGCCGGCAAGTCCCCATATTCCCAATTTTCCCGATACATTATTGTTTTTCATTGAAAACTCCTTGTGCAAAAAAAAGGGCGCAAAGTGCCCCCTTTGCTATTTCTTTTTAACCTCTACGGCGGGGGCATTTTCAAAGTTTAAAAAACCCAAAGCCGTTAATGAATATCCAAAGGCCTGTTCAATGTTCACATAGTTATGATAAAATTGAAAATCACTATGTTGTTTCATGCCTCGCAATGCCAGTTCGTGGTTCAAGGATTTTGTTAACCACATTTCGGCATGAGCCCGTGCGATGTCATCATCAATATAGGTATCAAAGTATTCTACATATTCGGCTGCCCAACCGCCGACAAATTTACCGTTTTTTTGTCCCCAAACAATACCGACACCGGTTGCGATGGCTTTGTGCTCTTCACGACGAGCCCCATTGCCGGCCATAATGACTTCTAATACGGCTCCGTGTTTAAAATGGTCGGCAACACGATCTACGGGGACAATGTTGCCGAATAATTCCGGCGGTAAAACCGATGTATAGGGAATTACATTAAAGTCTTGAATCTTGG
>JAXFZX010000097.1:0-12535 GCA_034184445.1 Pseudomonadota bacterium
GCTGGAGAGAATGTTCGCTGGTGCTCATCCCTCGTTATACTCGGGATCGCCTGCGGCGTCATCTGCGCTATCGCTTCGATTCCGGACTCTCTGCCCCCGAGAGTCCAATTATTATCGCCGATGACCACTAAAAAAATCCCCCGTAAAAGAGGGATTTTTTAGTGGTGCCGCTGGAGAGAATCGGACTCTCGACCCCATCCTTACCAAGGATGTGCTCTACCACTGAGCCACAGCGGCGTAAAAAAGCATGCACTCTTTTTAACCTATTTTATGGCTCTTGTCAAGTCTTTTTTAAGGGAAATATCGTGGCAAACTTAAAATATCTGCAAAATGTTTATAATGTAAAAAATGTTATGAATATCCTATCCTCTTGTTCTGAGATAATTGATTTTGTAATTACTTTGTGATTATTTTTGTTGCAATTCTATTTTTTATCGGATATAGTCATATCGGCAACAGGAGGCTCTTTATGAAAACACGAAAACAAACGGAAACCTTAACAATTTTGGAATCCGATTATCCGCATAGGCATAGGTGGTGGCAGAATAAATTCCTATGGATATCTGTGGGATTTAGTTTAATTTGGATCGCTTTTATGGTCAATTATATGGTAAAATCGGGATGGTGGCAAAGCCGGTTTGATTTAACCTTATGGGAGCTAATCGGCGGATTGGGTGGTATGTCTATGCCAATGGTTTTCTTTTGGTTGATTTGTGCCTATTTTGACCGGACGGATCGGTTGGAATCCGAAGCCGAAACATTAAAATCCTATTTAAATGAATTAGTTTATCCCACCGAGGAAGGCGCTATTTATACCAGAACCTTAACGGATGCATTGCGTGCACAAATTAAGGAGTTTCGCACTGTATTTCAAGAGGTTAATGAAGAAACACAAGCTGTTCGTGACGACTTAAAGCATTGGGTGCGGGATCTAAGTGCCGTGATTAAACATGCCAATACTAAAACAGTAGCGTCAATCCGTGAAATAGCGCGGCATATTCAAAATATATCGGCTTCTACGGAATTGGCAAATAAACAGGCTGAGCAAACTTCGGCTCTTTTTTCCGAACAGGCCGCTATTTTGGAACGCGTTGTAGAGGGAACAGTTCGGTCCACGCAGGCACTATCACAATCATTAAACGGAAATGCCTTAGAAATCCAAAAATTATTACAGGAAGTAAATACCGTTAATGTGCAAACAGCTCAAGTATTGGCTAAATCGGATCAGGTTATGGTGTCCCTTGGCCAAAATGGGAGTAAAATTGAGGAATCCATTAACCTATATGAAAATAGTGCACGTCAGCAAAATGCCCGATTGTTTGGCAATTTGGAAAAAGTGTTGTCGGTGTTTCGTGCTCACGGGGATCTATTAGAACAAGAAGTGGATCGCACCACAAATCGTTTGACGGGATTAGAAAATGCATTAAAGACACAGGCATCGGCTACATTTAATGCAGCGGATAAGGCTATTACAAAGGTTGATGAAACAACACTTTCCATCGGCAATATGAAAGCAGAGATGAAAGAAGCCCTAGATGCATTTAAAGCCGAGGCGGCTATCGTTATCGGTCAAATAGATAAGGCCGGTAAAAAATTGGGTAAATCACCTGCTGTTCATCACATACGAACCGAAGACTTGTTGCAAAAAGCCACAGAAATCTTATCGCGGTTGCAAACCTATTCCGTGGATATGGCGCATTTATTCTCGCCCAAAGCCGAAGAAAATTTATGGGAACGGTATTATAATGGGGATAAAACTGTTTTTATGCGCCATATAAAATCCGAACTGAGTCCTGCAAAATACAAAAAATTGATTGAGTTGTATCAATCTGATACGGAATTCCATGATTCGGTTGATAAATATATGTCTGCTTTTGAGGAAATGACTCAATCCTTGGATAAAGGCGATGATAGTAAGTTGTTAATGAGTGTGGTTATCGGATCTGATGTCGGTAGGCTTTATATGGTGCTGGCAAACATTTTGAAAGGGAAAAAATAATGCGTGTGAAACTAGTAAAAATCGGAAATTCTACGGGCATACGACTTCCTAAAAATGTTATTCGGGATTGTGGCTTTGAGGCCGAAGTTAATTTAGAAGTCCAAAATAAAACGGTTATTTTGTCTTCCCCAAAAGAAGGGCGCGCTACATGGGCAGACTTGTTTCAAGAAAGCGTGCGCCAAAAGCCTATTCAAGATAAAGGAGGTGAATGGGAATGGTAAAACGATTTGATGTCTATTTATGTGATATGTATTCTAAATTAAGACCTTGTGTCATTTTGTCTCCGGATGAAATGAATACGGCCTTACCCTATGTTTTGATGGCACCAATTACCACCAATGAACGGTTATTCCCATCACGTGTCGGTATTCGGCTGAAAGGTCGGCAGGGACAAGTGGCTCTAGATATGATGCGAACGGTTTTACAGTCTTCGCTAAAAGAAAAAATAGGGACTTTGCCCGAAAATACACGTGTGGAAATTAGTGATATCCTAAAACGCATGTTCACGATCTAAACCCTCCCTTTTGGGGAAAGAATGACTTATTCGCGGGGTTCCCTATTTTTTTTCTTGACAATAGGGGAAAAATCGTGTATAAAAGAACCCTATTTTGTATCAGTAAAGGATAAAATCACATGTTTGCAGTAATTAAAACAGGCGGAAAACAATATAAAGTTCAAAAGGATTCCGTTATTGTTATTGAAAAGTTGAACGGTCAGGCAGGGGACAAAGTCTCATTTGACGAGGTCTTAATGGCGAACGGTAAAGTAGGGGCTCCGGTGGTTAAGGGGGCTTCGGTTTCAGGGGAGATTGTTAAACAAACTCGGGGCGAAAAAATTATCGTTTTCAAAAAAATTCGTCGTCATGGCTATCGCCGGAAACAAGGACATAAACAGGCTTTAACCGTTGTAAAAATTACGGATATTAAGGCTTAATTTAGGTAAAGGAGAAATAAAATGGCACATAAAAAAGCAGGTGGTAGTACACGAAACGGTCGTGATTCCGAAGGTCGGCGGTTGGGATTGAAAAAATCAGGTGGCCAATCCGTCATCGCGGGCAATATTATTGTTCGTCAACGCGGCACGGTTTATCACGCTGGTGATAATGTCGGTATGGGAACGGATCATACTTTGTTCGCTACGGCTGATGGTGTTGTGGAATACAAACGCAAAAAAGATGATAAGGTCTTTGTGTCTGTTAAAGTAGCCGAATAAGTAAAAAATTATTTTTGATCCCCTAGTGCGCAGCATGGGGGATTTTTTTATGATCAAAACATAGGATATGAAATGTCAAATAGAGGTTTTTAAGACAATTAAAATGGCACAGATTTTTTTGTCTGGTATCTGAACCCGAAATAAAATTAGGTGATGAGAAAAATGAAAATTGAACTGATGGGATATTTATTTGTGGCGGTATGTTAGTGGCCAAAAAGATTTCATCAAAATCCTATCTCATTTTAGAAATATCGATTCTAAAAATATCTTGACAAAGAGAGCAAAATCGGTTAAATTAATTCCGTTGCCCAGATGGCGAAATTGGTAGACGCGCTAGTTTCAGGTGCTAGTCCTGTCAAAGGGGTGGAAGTTCGAGTCTTCTTCTGGGCACCAGTTTTGGATAAAATGATCGTGAGGTAATTCTTTCCTTTATCCATTTATTTATTTCCTCTCTTAATTTAGAAACCTTAATTCATATTGGATGTATTGATGGAGATACATTGCTATACGAATTAGGAAAAGGACAATAGTGAATTGTAAATTTGGTATTATATAAACAAAAATAATCCTGTGAATTATTTTATGATGCGCACAGCAATATCGGAATTGTGGAATGTATTATTTTTTACTTGTTTTTTGAGAAAAAAGAGTGTATAAGGCTAGTTGTCTTCGGTTGACGATGATGAATGGGGGGAACAAAATGGTTGTCCATAACTTCCTGTCACGGATGTCTATCGAATTTATGCCGATGATAAGGCGGTTTTTTTAAAGGAGCTCAAATGCAGGGAACAGTTAAGTGGTTTAATTATAAAAACGGATATGGCTTTATCGTGCCGGAAGACGGCGGTAAGGATATTTTTGTTCATGTGACAGCCGTTCATGATTCAAATTTACGTCGGTTGGAAGAAAACCAACAAGTCACATTTGATTTAAAAGAAGAAAACGGTAAAACATGTGCAACTAACATAAAATTGGTTTAGTTTGTATCTGATCGTTTTAAACCGCCCCTGTGTCGGGGCGGTTTTTTTGCCTCAGGTTGTGATAAATGAACGACCTTGGGTGATTAAAATACAGGATCCTTAGGACCATAAAACAAAATAGGCATTACTTTTTTTATTAAATAAATCTAATTTTTAATTATTTTACAAATTGTTATAAAAATATGTCATTTTTGTGACATTTATGTTGCAATTTTATTACAATAGGTGTATGATAAGCTCGTTTAACTTAAATATAAGGAGTTTTTTAATGAAACGAGTTTATTCTTATGTGGCCGGTCTGGCGATTTTGACGATGACCTTTGCAGCACATGCCGGCAGCTATCAATTAAATGATTATTCCGTGACGGGGCTGGGGCGTTCCTATGCCGGTCAGGGTATTATGGGCGACGATTATTCGGCAATAGCCTTTAACCCAGCGGGTATGACCTTGATGAAAAAATCGGGTGTGCAACAGGCGTTGTCAATGATTAACCTGAAATCCGATTTAAAACAAATCGGAGGCGCTGGTTCAAAAGCCAAAATGGATTTTTGGCAGCCGGTGCCGGCGGGTTTTGCCCAATATAATGTGAATGATAAATTGTTCTTGGGCTTGGGTATCTATGGTTCTTATGGCCTCAAAACCGAATACAAATCAAATTGGTTTGGTAAATACTCGGCAATCCTATCAAAATTGGATATTGTGGACTTCAATATATCGGCCGCCTATAAATTGACACAACATTGGTCGGTTGGGGCAAGTGCTATTCTACGCTATATCTATGGTCGGATGACGCAAAAATATCCGACCGGAACACCCTATGATATGGATATCAATTTTAATGTGCACGGATGGTCACAAACGGGAACCTTGGGCGTGATGTATGAAGTGGATGATAAAACGCGTTTTGGGTTGTCTTATCGGTTGCGGTCGGCTCAACGCGCAAAAGGCTTGTTTAAGCGGACGGCCGAAAATCCGGCGTTGGCGGCTATGAACGGAACTTTTGATGTGAATGCCAATCCGGATTTACCGGAAACTTTTACTTTTTCGGCCTATCATCGGTATAAGGATTTAGGATTCTCGGGCACTGCCAGATGGACGCATTGGACATCATCTTTCCCGAACTTTACAATCCGCAGCCCAGGTTTGGGGGGTGAAAAAGTGACCGAATACCGGTATCAAAATACTTGGACCCTAACGGGTGGTGTGGATTATTACTATAACCAAAACTGGACCTTCCGGATGGGGGGCGGTTGGGATGAATCCCCGACGCATAAGCCCGAACGCAGAACTTTCCGTATCCCCGATAACGATCGGTGGTGGATGAGTGTGGGGGCAAGCTATGCCAAAAATAATTGGCAAATTGATGCGGCCTATGCCCATATGATCGGTAAAACAGGGGTTGCAGATGAAGGAGCTTTGAAAGCAAAATATAAAAATTTGCAATCAAATATCTTGGGTGTGCAAGTGCAATATAAGTTCTAAAAAAAACGGGTAAAGAGCATCGTATCCCGCCGGTTATGCCGGCGGGATATGTTTTGTGTAGATATATCAAACTTGGGATAAAAATCGGGATTGGACTTTTTTAATGCCGACATCATCAAAGCGAACTTCTAATCCATTAGGGGTTTCCTTGATGACGGTTCCATAGCCAAAGGATTCGTGATACACCCTTTTCCCGATCCGCCTAGAAGAGTGTGAGGGGAATGGTTTTTGATATACAGTTTCAAAAGTATCTCGTGTCCATTGATGGGCGGAATAGGAGGAAAAAGGCTCTTTGCCCGAGGAAAATGTTTTTCCTATCCCGATATCGGTATCATTTTGAATGTCTTCGTCCGATAGTTCATCAATAAAGCGACTTGAAAGAGCGTTTTCCCACTGGCCGTAAATTTTGCGGTTTAAAGCATAGGAGATAAAAGCCTTTTGTCGGGCTCGTGTCAGTCCTACATAGGCTAAACGGCGTTCTTCCTCTAAGCCCTGTTGACCCGATTCATCTAGGGCTTTTTGATGCGGAAAGAGACCTTCCTCCCAACCGGATAGAAAAACACAATTAAACTCTAATCCCTTGGAAGCATGTAAGGTCATTACAACCAATTGATCACCTTCTGTGCTTTCATCGGCATCTGTGACTAAAGCCGCATATTCAATAAATTCATTGATGGTTTCAAATTCACCCAGCACATTATAGAGTTCCTTGATGTTTTCCAATCGGCCTTCGGCTTCTACGGATTTATCCGTGCGCCACATGTTTAAGTATCCCGAATCTTCTAATAATTGTCGTAAAAGAGGTGTCGGATCCAATGTGTTTATTTTATCCCGCATCATCCCAATCAATCCTGTAAAAGCATCTAAGGTGCGTCTGACAGAAGGACGCAATTCTGCCCACGGAATGGAATCATAAAGGCTTAAATGATGTTCGCGAGCAGCTTTATCCAAAGCCTCTATGGCACTATCGCCGATGCCTCGCCGTGGCTTGTTCACAATCCGCAAAAAAGCCAAATCATCCGATGTATTTAACAAAAGACGCAGATACGCAACCGCATCGCGGATTTCTTCGCGTTCGTAGAATTTAAAGCCTCCTATGATTTTATAGGGGATCCCTTCCTTAATCAACTTTTCTTCAAAAGGTCTTGTTTGGGCGGAGGTGCGCACCAATATCGCCATTTGAGACAAAGGACATCCGCGCCGATTCTCAGCCATGATTTTTTCTATAACACCTTCGGCTTCCTGAATACCATTCCAATAACCCTCTATATGAACCTTTTCCCCAAATCCGTCCCGTGTGGCGGCTACATGTAAAGTTTTCCCTAAGCGGCCGGTATTATGGGATATCAGGCTAGATGCTGCTCCTAAAATATGTTGGGTAGAACGATAATTGCTTTCCAATCGGATAATGGTGGCATCGGGATAGACCTCTTTAAAACTTAAAATATTTTCAACTTCTGCTCCGCGCCAAGAATAAATGGATTGGTCATCATCCCCTACACAACAAATGTTTCTATTTTTTTGTGCCAATAATCGCAGCATTAAGTATTGTGCCACATTGGTGTCTTGATATTCATCTACCAAAATATAACGAAACTTATTTTGATAAGCCGATAAAATATCAGGGTGAGTCTTAAACAATTCAAGCGGTAATAATAATAAATCCCCAAAGTCAACGGCGTTTAATGTGCGTAGGCGATCTTGATACAATTGATAAAATCCTTTTGCCCTGCCGTCACAATAATCGGAATCTTCGGCGCGCGTGATAGCCGTGGGGGATAGTCCCCGATCTTTCCATCGTTCAATAATACCCAGCAAAGTTGCCGGTGTATATTGTTTGATATCAACACCGTTTTCTTGCATAATCTTTTTGAGCAAACGTTCTTGATCATCTGTATTTAAGACAATAAAGTCCGGTTTTAAGCCACTTTCTAACGCATAACGGGAAAGAATCCGAATGCCTAATGCATGAAAAGTCCCCAAATTAACAGATCGCGCCGGCATACCGATCATTTGTTCCAAACGGTCTTTCATCTCACGACTGGCCTTATTGGTAAAAGTGACGGCTAAAATTTGCCATGGCGTTGCCTTCCCTATCGCCAGCAAATAAGCAATTCGTGTTGTCAAAACGCGTGTTTTCCCCGTTCCGGCACCTGATAATACCAATACGGGGCCTTCGGTGGTTGTGACAGCCTGTCGTTGTTCGGGGTTTAAATCACGCATAAAAGGATAATCATCGGTTGCGGAAACAGGTGCTATTTCAGGTTCAGATAAATCAAAAAAATCAGACATGGTGGGATATCCTTAGTATAACTTCGTTCGCCATTACAAGGCCAAATGTTCCCGTTAAGGTAATTAGGCTACCCATCTGGCGATGGGGACCTTGGGCATTTTTGGGTTGTTCGGTAGAATAAACGCAGGGAAAAGATAGGTCTGCCCCTTGTGCCTTTAATTCTTTCCTTAAACGCGCCGCCAAAGGACAGACAGATGTTTGATTTAACGGGGCAATCCGAATCTGGCGCCAATCTGTTTTTCGTGTCGCACCCATGGCGGAAATAAAAGGAATATGCATTTGTTGCAATGTCACAATCAAGGCTATCTTATCCTTTATTGTATCAATGGCATCAATGACAAAATCAGGCTTGACCGATAAAATGGACGGAGCCGTTTCGGTCGTGAAAAAAATCGGAAAAGAATTGACGGAAGTATCGGGGCAAATATCATGAATACGCCTTAGCCATATATCTGTTTTATACTGGTCCAAAGTGGTGTGAAGCGCGCAGAGTTGCCGATTGATATTGCTTTCTTCGGCAGTGTCGCCATCCACTAATGTCAGGGTACCTATGCCGGCGCGTGCCAGTGCCTCTATCGCAAAGCCACCGACCGCCCCGCAACCGACTACCATGACATGTGCCGTGCGCAGGCGGTTAAGCCCCTCATCCCCAAGCAACAGTTTTGTGCGATGAAATTGATCAGTCATGTAAAAATTCCCAAAAAGTTTGATTTAAATAATTGATGTCCAGTTTTAAATCCCGAACTAAATTCGGTATGGCAGACGGTGTTTTGAGGCCATCTGGTGAATCCGTCTCAACCAATAATCTGTTATCCGGAATGATAGAGGCATATCGCCCGTTTAAAATGGAAAAATAAGGATTAAATATCTTTAATTTTTGAATGATAAACTCATCCCCCGAAAAACGATGGAAAAGGGGACTGATACCCCGATACTGAATTAAAATTTCAATTAAATCATCCCATGCTTTTACACAGTGAATATGAACCCTACGATTATATTTTTCCGCCAATTTTAGGCATGAATCAAACACCCGTCGTTGCGTGTCAAAGAAAGGACGCGTCCTATCCAAACCGATTTCACCAATCATGGCCGTTGGGTATTTTTCCAAAAAAGCACTTAACCGCAATTCCCAATCCGTTGGCAATTCGTTCACGAACCATGGATGAACACCGGCGCAAAAATAAATGCCGGTGATCCGCCGATTTAAATCGGCCACTTGTTCCCATTCATCGGGATGGGTTGTATTGACGATAAATGCGCTGACACCACACTTTTGAGCGTTTAAAAATACCGTATCTTCCATTAAATGACAATGTGCATCAAAATAAAGCATGTGAATACTATACACTTTTTTATTGCATTTTAAAAGAAATAAAAATAAAATAGAGAAAAAAAGGATAAAAAATGCGTTTTAAAGTTGTCTTTTCAATTATCGGATTTATGATGATGGTCCTTGGCATAGGAATGATGTTGCCGGTGGCGGTTGATGCCTTATTCGGTTGGATTGAATCAGCCGAACGCTTTGCTATATCGGCGGCTCTTTGCGTGACGATGGGCTTGTTGATCCGCTTGATGTCGGGGACGGAGAATGATTCGTTAAAAACAAAAGAAATGTTTTTGACAACAACCCTTGTCTGGGTCAGTTATACCCTGTTGGCTGCGGTACCGTTCTATTTGTCGGAATATCATTTATCGTGGACAGATTCGGTTTTTGAATCTATGTCGGGCCTGACAACAACGGGATCAACCGTTCTGATGGGATTGGATACGATGGCCCCAGGGATATTGTTGTGGAGATCGCTATTACAATGGCTAGGAGGTGCCGGTATTGTTATTATGGCTATTATGATCTTACCGGCTTTGCATATCGGCGGAATGCAGTTTTTTACGACTGAATCATCGGCGCATTCGGAACGGGATTTACCAACCGTTGTTCAAAACATGCGGGCGGTTTTATTCTATTTAATCGGCTTAACGGTTGCCTGTGCGGTTTGTTTAAAAGGCGGTGGTATGGGATGGTTTGATGCGATTAATCATGCCTTAACAACTATATCTACGGGCGGATTTTCAACTCATGATGCCTCTGTCGGCTATTTTCACAGTCCGCAAATAGAATGGATCTTAATCTTTTTTATGGCCGTGTCGGGATTACCGCTGATATTAGGGCTATATTTAATTAAAGGCCGGTGGCAACCGATCAAAGAAGATGAACAAATGGGGTTCTATCTGAAAGTTATTGGGGTATCTGCCGTGTTTTTGACAACTCTTCGGTGGTTGTCAAAGCATTTCGTGCCTAAGGAAGTCTTAACCTATTTCCGTGAATCGTTATTTAGCATTGTATCCACTATGACAACAACGGGATTTGTCGTTGATAATTATCAATTATGGGGAAACTTCGCCATCGCGTTCTTTATGTTCTTATTGGTGCTGGGCGGATGCACGGGATCAACAGCAGGCGGCATTAAAATGTTTCGCTTTTCTATCCTATTTCGGGCAACGGCAGTTCGTTTGAAAAGTCTTGTCCAACCGCACGGCGTTTTTGTACCACGATATGGTCGGCATGCCATTTCGGACGATATTTTAATTAGTGTATTGGTCTTTATCGGACTTTATTTGGGAACGGCCATCGTGACAACCTTGGTATTATCGGCCTATGGGTTGGACTTTGTCACCAGTTTGTCGGGATCCTTATCGGCACTATCTAATGTGGGACCGGCATTGGGGCATGTGATCGGACCGGATAAAACATTCGCAGCTCTGCCAAATGGGGTAAAATGGGTGCTTACCTTTGCCATGTTGGTCGGACGGCTGGAATTTGTATCTGTTTTTGTTCTATTCTTTCCTTTCTTATGGAGAAAAAATGCATGAGTTTATTTGATGATGCCGCTGCCTTTATGAAAAACAGAAAGTCAGAACCGCAACAAAATGGTGAACGGGAAGTGTTAATTAATCGTTTGAAACATGAATTTGAAAACGCAACACGCTCAGAAATTGAACGGGCCTTAGATCGTGTGGCAGAACGGGAAAATATACCGGAGGATTTTAATGAATTGTTAAAAAAAATCAGAATTTGGTTAGAGGATTAAAAAAAAGTTTGATTTTTAAAACAGATGTGCTATAACAAATCTATATTGACAAAGGGGTTTGCATGAAAAAGTTTCTAATTGTTGTGTTATTGCTGTGTCTATTGGTCGTGGGTGGAATTGTCGGTATGGCGTTAATGTCCTTTAATCCATCGGCCTATGAACGGGATGTGGTGGCCTATCTGCAACGATTAACGGGACGCGAGGTGTCTGTGGAGGGCACAACCGCCATATCTTGGAATCCCGAACCAACCGTGACAATGCAGAATGTTAAAATATCCAATATGGATAAGGCCAAAAACCCCATAATGTTGTCTATTGAAAAAGTAAAAGTGTCCATTGCGTGGGAATCCCTTTTAAAATCACCACTGGAAATTAAGCGAATAGAATTGACCCGGCCGGTGTTATATCTGGAACGCCTGGAAAGCAATCGGGCCAATTATAGTTTCCCGTTTTTACTGGATCCGAATTTCCAATTACAGGAAATGGCTATTTTATCAGATCCGGCCAGTGCTACCACCAAAATTGATACCATCTTAATTAAAGACGGTCGCATCGGGTATGAAAATCAAATCACCGGAACGGCCTTTCAGGTGACGGGTGTTAATGGAACGCTGGCTGTTGATACGGTGCGGGGACCCTATCGGTTTAAGGGAACGGGGATGAGTGGTAAAGGTCAATATGCCGTAGAAGCTAGTGTTGGAACATTTCAAGGTTCAACCCCCGTGCCGGTGACTGTGCAATTATCGGAAAGTAATACACGGTTGGATTTAAAAACAACGGGAAATTTAACGCCTGTCGGTGTGGATAAATGGTATGATGGGGCTATACGATACGATATTGGTCGGTTGGATGCTTTGTTGACAGATTTAAATTGGCCGATACCGGATTTATCGGCTGGTGCTGTCGCCGGCGGAACGGCAACTTTAATTATTGCGCCGGCATCAGATATGTTAAAGGATTTTGTCATTACGATCGGTGAAGAGGGAAAAGGAACGGCCTTAACCGGTAAAATTACCAGAACAATATCGGGAAAAAAATATGCCTATGATGCCGATGTGTCAACCAATTTACTGCGCCTGAATCAATGGAAAAATTATTGGAATTTATTAAATTGGGAATGGTTATCGGGTGAAAAAGAATATCCGAATATCCGATTTAAAGTATATGCCAATGATGTATTGGCGGGGCAAGTGGGGTTGCAGGAAGTGAGCCTGAAAGGAAATTATCAAAATAATGTCTTAACAATGGAAGAATCTCAGGCCAAATTACCCGATGGCGGAAAATTGACTTTGACCGCGGTCGGTAAATCCCAAAATCCGGAGCCTTATTTGGATATCGGATTAAGGGTGGAAACGCCAAAATTTGGAGAAATGTTAAGCCAATCAGGCGTGGATCAAAAATGGGCCCAAATGCCGTTTCTGAATCAAAAATCTAACTTTATCGGTCGGGTCGTCGTGACACCCAAAGATACAACTATTA
>JAXFZX010000098.1:0-8827 GCA_034184445.1 Pseudomonadota bacterium
CGGGCGTATGGCGAACGCTTAATTACGGGACCCAAGTTTGAAAAATTGGCCGAAGGTGTGCCTACGCTGGCCGCCGTTCATGCCCTGCGCGATAAGATTGATATGCCGATTTGTGATGTCCTTTACGATGTTGTTTATGAAAATAAGGAACCCAAAGAACAAATCGGACAATTATTTGGTCGTCCCAATAAAAGTGAATTTTAAAGAATATATTTTTGTATAGACAAAAGAATAAACAAAATATTTTTTTGATTTTCATACAAAATTTAGTAGACAACTTGTTAAAAAAGTGTATACTGAAAGTAAGGAATAGTCTATTTTTGCGCATTCAAGGGGGATTCCTGTATGATGAAAAAGATATGGTTTGGTGTTTTGTTCACCCTATTTGGTGGGATGCTTTTGTTAACCCAACCAGCACAGGCCGGATTTTGGAGTTCAATGGGTGATAACATAGGTGCTCTTGGGTGGTGGGTTGCTTCACATACACCAGGTGTAAATAACTTGCTAGCATGGGGATTGGATGCAGATAGTGTTGAAGAATTGCAAAAAGCCATTAATCAAGTATCGGATGAAAAACGTGAAGAACTCGGTGCTGAGATTTTTGAAAAAGCCCTGAGTATCCCTGGAGGGGATGCGATGATAGATGAAATTTGGGGTGATGGTATGGCTGATCGAGTAGAAGCCTACCTTAATCAAAGAGCTGGTCGTAAAAATCTTTTTCCCGCAACAATGGATGAGTATTTACAGGAATACAAGGATGCCTGTTGGTTTTGCAGTATTTTTGAAAGCATGTATGATGCCATTAACACCATGGTGACAAGTGTTTTTAATAAACTCTCTAAATGGTTTTTAAGTCTGATGGGACTTGGCATCTTATTTTTGATTTTGTTTAAGGTAGGTCGCATGGTTGTCCAATTTCAGGCCGTGGATGTAATGCAATTTTTAAACGACCTGTTTAAACCATTGGGACGTGCCATTATTGCAACGGCTTTGTTGGGGGCGTTGGTGGCATCTAATACGCAGACGGTATTTTACTTAATTACCAATCCGGTTATGGATGTATCATTGCGTATGGGTGAAAGTATTTTGGATACGACATTAGGTGAGGTCACTTCGCTGTATAACAGACATAAAACAGGAACCGATGCGGATAAAATAGTGACAGATTCGTTAAAACCCAACTGGACACCTATCAATCAACAAGCCGAAGCAGAAAACGATACAGCACCTGATACAGCACTTGGGACAGCTACTAAAATGATGCTTGTCCAATGGATGAAAAGCGTATCCAGCTCTTTCGTTGTCGGTATTGCTATGGGGGGAACATTTATAAAATTAGGTTTTAGGCACTTCTTTACGGGTGGTTTCTCCGTATTTTTATCGGGAATAGTGATCTGGTTGGGATTTTGGATTCTATACTTGACATTTCCGTTTAAAATTGTGGATGCCTTTGTTCGGATGGCATTTGTGTTGACGCTGATGCCTCTCTGGATTGTCCTATGGGTATTTCCGATTACGCAACAATATACAAAGCGTGCATGGGAAATGCTTCTCAGCTCTTGTTTCCTGTTTGTCACACTGTCTGTTATGATTGCAATCGTTTTGATGTTGATTAATAGTGTTGTCCCCGATCCTTTGTATGGAGAGGATGGCTCATCCATTTCCCGCAGTCAATTTTTTAACTATCTAATGCAGGGATACAATAAAAAAGCTTCCAGTTACGTCAGTATTGGTTGCGGTATGATTATGAATGCGATTGCATTTACGGCAATGGGTGGGGCACTTCTCTCGGCGGCAAGCACTATTGCCAATTCCTTTATCGGAGGTGGTGGCAATATTCAAACGAATGTTGGTGATGGAATTGCATCATCTGCCGCACGTGTTGGTGGTGTGGGTGTATCTATGGCAAAAGCCACTGGAAATTTGGCTTGGACAGGTGCTCAAAAAGTCGGAGGCGGTATTAAGGCTTTGCGCTCTCGTATGGGACGATACCCTGGAGGTGGCTCCGGAGGGGAGGGAAATGCTGGCTCCGGTGGCGGATCTGGCGGTGGCGGTGGAACGCCCCCTTCGGGTGGTAGTCCAAACGTTATTCGTGGCCCACGGGGTGAGCGGGGTGAAGCTGGTCCTCAAGGTGAGCGTGGTCCCCAAGGTCCCCAAAGCGAAAATGCAACCGCTTCGCATGGACACGGTAGTGGCGAGGAAAGGCAGTCGTCCCAACCTGCGTCACAAGGGCAATCTTCTGCTTCTTCTGCAACGGGAACAGATCGTCAAAGTGGAGCAAATAGGGATGCCTTTGATCCTATGATGGCTGGTATTAATCGGATGCAGAATATTGCAAATCGGACATGGGAGCGTGAGGGCATAGCCACCCGTCAAGCAGCGGAACATGAGGAAAAGTTAAAGAGTCTTATGAATGATCCAAAGGCAAGAGAAGCATTTATTCAATCGGTTGGGGGGAGTGAACGTTGGGCATTGGGTGAAATGGAACACTCTATGAAAAAAGGCAAAGAAATTACTCCGGAACAACGTTTGGCCTTACAGCAAGCAATTGCAAATGATTTACATACGGCGGATTTATTCCCTAACACAGCAAAACAAGAGGCAACCCAATCTGCCAATCTGTTGGCGGATGCGTCACCCGAACGGTTGCGGGCGGTGCAAGGTTTGGCAAAAGATGAAGACGCTGCCGGAAACTTACGCAAGTTATCTCAGGATTTTGCCTTTATCGAGCAATCCATGACATTGGATAGGGATTCTTTCCGTCAAGCCATTCAAAGTCACTCCACATGGCAGACAAGCTCTGATAAAATGCAACGCTATGCTATGGGGCTGTATGACAATAAGGGAAGCAAAGATTATATTGAAGACAGAACCCGTGAATTATTGCATGATACCTATTTGGGAACGGCTGCCACACGGGATACGGCCGAGCAGATATCTAAAGCTATGGCGGATAATTTTGAACGTAATCCGACTGATCGGACTATGTCCAATGCGTTGAATGAATTGTCTGAACAAGTTGCCGATACACAAGCGCGCAACCGAACGAACCGATCATGATAAAAGGGAGTGCGGATGATGCAGTGGCTTAAACATAAATCCGTCATAATCAGACTCAAATATTGGGTCTTGATAGGCATTGGCCTGATGTTGACGGCTTGTGGGCCCGCTCCGACCTTGCCGGATCAACAAAATTCGTATTCCGATTGTTGGCCGTGCAAGGTATATGAAACGGCATTTGACTGCATTCAAAAATCAATGTCAAAATTGGTGGACTTGACGGCCACAAATGCCATGACTTTATTGGGATTATGCCTATTGTTTTGGTTGCTGTTCCATGTGGGTAAATTTGTGGTAACGATTCGCGAACCTAATATGAGGAAATTTGTCTTTCCCATCATAACAACTTTGTTCAAAGCAATGATTGTGGCCGCACTTCTTTTCAAACCAGATGGTGCCGAACATTGCTTTTTGGTTGAAGAAGCAGGCAATATTATATCTCCTGTTATGGAATTTTTTGCACATGTTGCGCGTCTTGTTCTGGACAGCAATTATGTGGTTAAAGAGGCAACACAGGCTGCCTCTACCACGGATTTACATGTCAGCATTGATACCAATACGATTTTTAAAGAATCCGCCCGCACATTTTTAGATATTATTTATCGGATCTATGTGGCGTTAAAGTTGGGAATGAGTCTTGGCTTTACCATTTGGCGGTATCAAGATGCGGCCGGATGGTTATTTGGTATTTTGATTCTGAGTATGTTTTGGGTGTTATTATTGACAATGCCGATATCATTATTGGATGCGATTGTGCGTATTATGGCATCGGTTATCTTGGCACCGTTTGCTTTGGTGGGTTGGGTCTTCCCGCCAACGAAGTGGATGTTGGGACGATTATGGGGTGTTTTATTTGGAGCGGGACTTAATTTAATATTTATTTCGTTTTACATATCGTTGACGGTATATGTGATTATGGTCTATGCCGAAAAAAATTATCCCGGTATTTTGGGAAGCACTGTTCAATCCATGGATCCAACCCTTATTGATCAGGTTCAATCCATGTCGTCCAGTTTGATAGGATTTTTTGTCCTTATTTTATGCCTCAATCGGCTCAGCCGTCATATCTTTAAATTCGCCAATCAATTGGGGGGTGAAAGCGTAGAGGGCAGTTTTATGCGCGCTTTTCAAGGTTTTAAAAAATTAACGATTGCTGCCGGAAAATTGAGTATTGCATTGGCTGTTGGATCACCGACTGTGGCGTTATCGGCTCTTCGAGATACTAAAAATGTGGCAAAGGATATCGCACAAGTTAATACCAGTGGGGGTGGTTAGTTTATGAAAAATATGTTGAAACACTTTTTCAAAACTGCTTTTTTGATCGCCCTGGTGTGGGGGAGTATGATGTTGCCGATCAATACATGGGGTGATTATTTAAACCCGATTGTGTGGGGATTAATTGCCTTGGTTATTATTGTGACGGGGATTTATTTATATTGGGGATATAAAAAAGGTTTCCTTACTTTTGTGTGGATTTTGATGATATTATGTGCCCCATCGGCTTGGGCGTATCAACAGGTTAATTGCACCAATGAAACGAATGTAAGTATAGCGGCGGAATCTTGCTCTGGCACCGGATGCGAATATTATCGGTGTTTGGTAAATGCGTATAAGGGCAGTGGATCAGAGCATTACTGCACTTTAAAGAAACAATTTGATCCGGATAAAGCAATTAAAAATAATACGCGACCTGATGAGAACGAGGTCAAAAATGCTATTAAGTATTTGGATTCGTATGATCGGGCTGCTACCGCTGGCTGCGTTGATAAAAATGGAAAATTTATGGAAGGCGTTACCCTGGGGTTGATTTCGGATGACGATGAAGATAATCGTGATTGTGCAGAGGATTATTTGGATGAAGTTGCTACCTATAATAAAAAGAAAGCTGAATTAAATACCCAGACGGTTTATCAAATATTAAAAAATGATAGAGATAAATGTTGGCCGTGCGGTTTGGTGCATACCATGATGGTTGCGGTGGAAAAATTAGCCCTTTCTATGGAGGATGAGCTTAGTAAAGCTGCCCTAATGCTATTGGGAATTATGTTCCTATTTTGGTTGTTGTTTAAAGTCTTAATATTAATCAGTCAATTTGGGACAGCTAATAATGCGGAATTTTTTACAGATCTACTCACGCGCTTTATTTTGGCGGTAATTGCTGTTGCACTACTAAGTGGGCCAATGGGGGTTATTTATCGCTTGACATTTTCCAATCTGCTGGATATTACCCTTCAACTGTCAACTGAGGTCATCGCTCAAGCCGATTCGCAAAAAACAGTTTCGGCTTCGGATAATTTGAGTGTTGATACTAATTTATCTGGTATCGCCGAACGTGAAGGGCTTGGGGAAAAATTGGCCGGTTCGGACAATTTGGAATGTGGCTGTTGCACCAATGAAAATAGTGATTGTAATGGTGGCCAAATCAGTGAGTGTCGCGTTAATTATACCGATTCTGCATCTTATGCAGGTACGGGTCTGACGGATGATGAAGTCAGAATGCTATTTTCCAAAAAAGAAAAACAGATGTTGATGTGCCTCACTTGTAAAACTTATAAGGAAACAGCCCCCTTTGTGGCGGCGGGGCGGGTTCTTGTCTATCACGCATGGAAGAATAAAAATTTGATTTCCAAGGCCGCTGGTTGGGTGGAAGATTTAGTCGGTATTCATGTGGTTTCTTATATTCCCAGCCCCATCAGCATGTGGTTTATCGGGATGGTTCTTATTGTCGGGTTTACATGGATTGCTTATGTGATTGGATTTAAATTATTGGATATTTTCCTTCGGATTGGTTTTATCATTATGTTAACGCCATTTTTGGTGACGACATTTGTTTTCCCGATTTCTCGCCAATATACAAAACGGGGATGGGATTTCCTGGCACACGCGCTTTTAAGCATCTTTGCCGTTTCAATGGGAATAGCACTATTTATGGCGGTATTTACGGCTGCTTTGCCAAATGATATAATCACAAAGTTAAACAATGTTTTCTCTATGCAGGAAATCGGTAAGGATCAGGACTATCCTGTCATGGTGATGGATGCTTTTGGTGCCGGTGAGGATGGTAGCGCATTTTACTCTTTCTTTATTATTTTGATTGTTTGCTTTGCGGGGATAAATGTCTTACAGGGCAGTCAGGTTATTATAGAAGGTTTATCCGGCCTTACCAGTGGTATCCCCCCAATTGCGGGAGCAGCGGTTGTTGGCGCGATTCGGGCGGCATTGGCACCACTTCGGATGGCGAAAGATATCATCATGGATAAAATTGATGGTGGTGGACTTAATGCTTTAAAACGTGCCAAAAAAGGAGGGCAAGATCAGGACCCCAACGACGACAACCCCGGTGTCATCAGCCACCTTGGCTCTTTTACTGGTTCTCAGGTTGAAAAGGCCGGTGATAAAGCCGGAAAGGCTGCTGGGAAAGGGACAGAATATGCAATCAAAGGTGTCGGTTTGGGGGTTGAAGGTGCCGGTAAAGCGACTTCGGGTATAGGAAAATTATTTAATAAGATACCCTATGTTGGGGCGATTATCGGTGTTCCTTTACAGGTTGTCGGCAAGAGTGTGGAAGTTGGTGGTAAAGCCATACAAAGGGTTGCCGGAATTGCGGGTAAAGCCGTTGAAAAAACGGTTAAAGCCGGTTCTCGTGTTGCTGCCAAAGGGATTAAAAAGGGTTCCCAAAAGGCCCAAAAAATTTGGAACCGGACGAAGCGTAAAGTTGTCAACCGGATTAAACAGATTCCGGCTAAGATTAAGAATTTCCCCAAAAATGTGAAGAAGAAGTTCTTAAAAGCCACACGGCGTACACGTGCCAAACGCAAATATCGTCAACAACGAAGATCAGGTCATGGCCCTGCCAATTGGACAAGATCCGAAAATAATTCGGGCTCCAATCGGCGTAATCGCAATCAAGATCGTGATCAAAATCAAAGACAGGAACGCCCCAATAATACTTCTGAACATAAAGAAGAGACCATGGGGCATCGGGCTTTGCGTAAGACCTTTAATATGATAGATCGTGCCGATGAAGAATTAGATAATGGCTTGGATGGTGTTGAAAAATCATTTGGAGATGGTGATAACAGGCATCTTCCCAATACGGATTCGTAGTTGTTCCTGTTTTTATTATCAGATATTAAATGTGTTGATAAATGAAGTAATGCTAAAAAATACTTGCATTTTTGTTTAAAATGTGTTAAGATCCCGGCATCCGATTAATCCTTGCTCCCGCAAATCGGACGGGGGCTATGTTTCGGGCGCGTAAATCATTGGGGTTTATGCGTATCAACAGAGACGAGATAATCCAAAAGGAGAGGTAAAAATGCCTTTTTATGAAAATGTATTCGTGGCGCGTCAGGATTTAACACCGGCTAAGGTCACGGAACTGACAAATAAATTTGTCGCCGCTATTGAAGCCAAGGGCGGTAAAGTGACAAAGCGTGAAGACTGGGGTCTGCGCAATTTGGCTTATAAAATTCAAAAAAACCGTAAAGGTTATTATACATTGATGAACATTGACGCACCGGCCGAAGCCGTTGTGGAAATGGAACGGTTAATGCGGTTAGATGAAAATCTACTACGCTACTTGACGATTAAGGTTAAGGCGTTGGAAGAAGGTCCTTCTGCTATGTTGGAACCCAAATCTAAAAAGATCAAGGCCGATGATAAGTATGAAATTGATATCGCGGAAGGAGAATAAAGATGGCTGAAAAAAGTTCTTTTTATCATCATAAAAAAACATGTCCGTTTTGTGCGGAAGGTATTGATGAAATTGATTATAAAGATATCAAGTTGCTTAGTCGTTTTGTGACGGAACGCGGTAAAATGGTTCCGGGTAGGGTGTCGGCAACTTGTGCTAAGCACCAACGTAGTGTATCCCGTGCAATTAAACGGGCTCGTTATTTGGCTTTAATGCCGTTTGTCACAGATTAGGAGGTTCGCTATGGAAGTTATTTTATTGGAACGAATTGAACGTCTGGGCCAAATGGGTGATGTCGTGAATGTGAAGAACGGCTATGCCCGCAACTATTTGTTGCCGCAAAAGAAAGCCCTTCGGAAAACAAAGGATAATATGGCCTTCTTTGAATCTAAGCGCAAAGAATATGAAGCTCGGAACTTAAAAATGAAAGAAGATGCCGAGGCTTTGGCCAAAAAATTGGAAGGCTTGTCTGTTGTTATTGTGCGTCAGGCTGCCGAAACGGGACAATTATACGGTTCTGTCACAATGCGTGATATTTGT
This sequence comes from Pseudomonadota bacterium, assembly GCA_034184445.1. GTDB lineage: Bacteria > Pseudomonadota > Alphaproteobacteria > CAAHEQ01 > UBA3637 > CALXZG01. The sequence continues at coordinate 8,297 of JAXFZX010000098.1, forward strand.
GAGGCTGTACGTGATGCCGGTTTCCATATTGAACGGTCTCAGATTGTCTTAAACCAACCGTTTAAGAATTTGGGTATCTTTGATGTGAAACTATCCCTTCATCCGGATGTAGTTCAAAATGTGCGCGTGAACATTGCGCGTTCCGAAGAAGAAGCCAAACGGGCAACGCAAAAGAAAGCCCCAAAAGCTTCTAAGGCGGAAAAGGCTGAAAAGCCGGCTGAGCAATCGGCGGAAGAAACTAAAGCCGAATAATCAGGTTTTATTCAAAAAAAAGCCCCGTTTATCGGGGCTTTTCCTATGCTTTTCTTGTGTGATATAAATATAATCCAAAAATACAGGCGGTGATACAGCCACCCAGTATTTGGGCTGTTCCCAAAGATAAATTCAATAAAATCGGGGCATATCCCAGATAGGTTCCGCACACGCATGTAATAAACAGGGCAGGAATAATTGCCACCCAGTCGTGTTTTGTTTTTTGGGGGGGAGAAAATTGAACAAACCCCAAACATAAAAAAGACCAAAGAATTGTTA
>JAXFZX010000099.1:0-3400 GCA_034184445.1 Pseudomonadota bacterium
TATGCCAGTTTATTGATCAATTTAATTAAAACAGAATCTTTAAAACCGTTTGAAGGATCGGCTATTCGCCGGGTAATAGAGCAATCATCTCGTTGGGCGGGAGATCAAGAAAAACTCAGTACCTATCTTGTGCACGCGAATGATTTGATGCGAGAGGCAAACTATTTGGCCACACGGCAAAAATCCAAGCAGGTGAGCGTGGCTCATGTAGAACAGGCTTTGGCCGAACGGCGTCGGCGCTTTGGGACCGATCAGAAAGAGTTAATGACAGCCATTAAACGCGGATTGATATCCATTGATACGAGTGGCTTTAAAGTTGGACAGATAAATGCCTTGGTCGTATATGATTTTGGCATCTATTCGTTTGGTAAGCCGTCACGCTTGACCTGTCAAGTTCGGATTGGAAAAGGAACCCTTATAGATATTGAGCGTGAAGTTAAATTAGGGGGCCCCATTCATTCAAAAGGGGTAATGATTCTATCGTCTTTTTTGGCTTCTCGCTTTGCACAAAGGCAACCCATATCTTTGGATGCCAGCTTGGTTTTTGAACAATCATATAGTGAAATTGATGGAGATTCGGCATCGGTGGCGGAATTGGCGTGCTTGCTTTCGGCGATTGCGGGGGTGGCACTTAACCAATCCATAGCCGTCACGGGATCAGTCAATCAATTGGGCGAAGTCCAAGCCGTCGGCGCCGTGAACGAAAAAATAGAGGGTTTCTTTGAAGTTTGTAAAATGAATGGGTTGACGGGTGAACAGGGAGTGATTATCCCAGCCGTGACCATACCGCATCTGATGCTAAACCCCGAGGTCGTTAGTGCCGTCCGAAAAGGGAAGTTCCATATCTATGCCATTCACACGATTGATGAAGCGATGGAACTATTAACGGGATTGCCGTCTGGGCTCTGCGATGAGAGGGGATGTTCACCCAAAAAATCCATTAACGGTCTTGTGGAGAGAAAGTTGAATATCTTTTTTGAACAGACGCAAATTAATCAAAAAAAGTGAAATATTTTTGCAATAGTTTTATATGGCCTGTAATGGTGTAGGCAAACCTATGCTGTGCATATAGGCAGTCAGGGTGGATGTGTAATTCACGAACATGCATTTTAACAAAATGGTGCTAAATAAATACAGAAAAAGTAAGGATATGTTAAAAATCGGGATATGAGAAGCAAAAATCGTCTTGACTAATTTAATTAATTTAGCGTGAGAAGAAGACTTTCTGTGGAATCTGATAAGTTGGTACCGAAGATAAACATTTCTATTTTTCAGCAAACAGGTTTTGTCTTTGAGATAATATGGTTATCCGCAATTCAGATTTTATTATAAGCATAATGCCCATCATAATTTGTATTCGTAATGTCTGCATTGCATCTTTTAGGGGCTTTTTTTTATTTCCTTTGCCCTCATTAATCTTTTACAAAACACTTAATGCACCGCCCAAAAAAACACTTGACATTTATGTTTTTATTCGGTATAATGCCCGTAATTTCCAAATATGGCTAAGGGTTTTAGTCTCTAAGGAGATACATCAATCGGTGCGGGTGCATCCATTGGTGCGATTAGACTATTTGGGTGGAATGAAAGGATTAAGACAATGTTTTCGGGACTGGCGGAAAAATTAGGTGCTGTCTTTGATAAACTGACACGGCGTGGAATTTTAACCGAATCGGCCGTTGATGAAACCATGCGGGAAATCAAGATCGCATTGATTGAAGCCGATGTGGCATTGCCGGTTATAAAGGATTTTATTGCTTCTGTTCGCGAAAAAGCCATTGGGGAACAAATTGTCAAATCCGTATCGCCGGCGCAAATGGTTGTGAAAATTGTCAATGATGCCCTTGTGGATTTGTTAGGGGAATCTCAGCCATTAAGGATAAATTCAAAGCAACAAAATATCATCTTAGTGGTAGGGCTTCAAGGGTCGGGAAAAACGACTTCTTCGGCAAAATTGGCAAAGCGATTTCAAAAGGAAGGCAAAAAGGTTTTATTGGCCAGTTTGGATACTTATCGGCCGGCAGCACAGGAACAGTTATCGGAATTGGCTCGCATGAATGGCTTGACCGTTTTGCCCATTGTAAAAAGCGAAAATCCGATTCAAATTACCCAAAGGGCTCTTAAAGAAGCGCAGACAACATTGGCGGATATCCTTATTTTGGATACGGCCGGTAGACTTCATATTGATGAAGATATGATGAAAGAGGTTGCCTCTATCCGCGATTTGGCGCATCCGGCAGAAACGCTTTTGGTGGCAGATGCCCTGATGGGGCAAGATGCCGTTCAAATGGCCGAAGCCTTCAATCAAAAAATTGGCATAACGGGAATTATTTTAACGCGCATAGATGGGGATTCACGCGGGGGAGCAGCCTTATCCATGCGGTCTGTGACCGGTGTTCCCATTCAATTTTTGGGGGTTGGGGAAAAAGCGGATGCCTTGGAACTTTTTGATGCGAAACGCATTGCCGGTCGTATTTTGGGAATGGGTGATGTTGTAGGTCTTGTGGAAACAGCCATAGAAAAAGTTAATCAGGAAGAAGCGCAAAAAGTGGCTGACCGGATGATGAGTGGTCGCTTTGATCTAAATGATATGTTGTCCCAAATGCAACAAATCAACAATATGGGTGATATAAAAGGAATTATGAAAATGATTCCGGGATTTAATAAATTTTCGGCACAAATTGAGGCTTCGGGGATCAACAATCAAATGATTAAGCGACAAGAAGCCATTATCTTGTCTATGACACCTTATGAACGCAAAAATCCCGATATTATTAAGGCTGCCCGTAAGCAACGAATCGCTAATGGTGCCGGTGTCAGTGTTAATGAGGTAAATCGGCTGTTAAAACAATATGATCAAATGGCCGATGTGATGAAGAAATTCAAAAAAATGGGGCCGCTTGGCATGATGTCCATGATGAAAAAAATGGATGGAATGATGTCCGGCGGAAACCCGTTTATGAATGGCGGGGGATTCCCTCCGTTTTAATAAAAACAACTGAAACAGAAAGGAAAGTATAAAAAGATGTCAGTTCGTATTCGTTTAAGTCGTGGTGGAGCTAAAAAGCGTCCGTTCCACAAAATTGTTGTCGCGGATCAACGGTGCTCTCGTGACGGTCGGTTTATTGAAGCCATTGGCTTTTATAATCCGCTGCTTCCGAAAGATCATGCCGAAGCATTGCGCGTCAATGTAGAAGCTGCCAAAAAATGGCTATCGCAAGGAGCAGTGCCGACAGAGAAAGTGCAAAAACTATTCTCTATTGTGGGTCTGTGTGAAAAGCCGGCGATAAAGGAAACTCCGAAAAAATCGGCTCCAAAGGCGAAAGCCCAAGAACGGATGAAGGAAGCTGCCGAAAAAGCCGCTGCCGCGGAAGAAGCCCGTAAGGCTGCCGAAGCGGAA
>JAXFZX010000100.1:0-14158 GCA_034184445.1 Pseudomonadota bacterium
TACCGGCCGTGATTTGGGAATGTGTTTTTTCGGGGATGTCTTCTTCCACGAGCGTATTCCATTCCCCGCAAGCGTCACATTTCCCCGCCCATTTGGCAAAGGTTGCTCCACAATTTTGACAGACATATTGCGTTGTGCGTTTGGTCATGGTTGATTATCCTTTAAGTAATTCTTTTTCATGTAATGTATTTTTAAACCGAAAATGACGAATAAGTAAATACCCATTAAAATGAAACAGAGTGCGACCATTATAAAGTTATCACTAGGAGATGAATGGGCGATTTGTTTAAAAAACAAGTATAAAAATAATAAAGACAATAAAGCCAAAATTTGCTCTATATAAAGAACGGGTATCCAAACTTTTTTAGGAAGATATTTTAAATATCGGGGGGATTTAATCCAATTCCTGATTTTGAAATAAGAGCAAATCCCAACGATACAAAGAACAAGCGATAAAAGGATTATATCCATTCTATATCTCCCTCACCGTTTTTTTGTGTTTCAGTTTATAATAAATAATCGCATAAATGATGGGGAGTGCCACCGTCACCGCGATTTGCACTTCCCCCGATTGGGCGTAGGTCCATTGGTTGAGGAGATAGCCAAGCCCTGAAACAAATATAATACCCAATAAATGCTTACATTTAAATTTTTCCGGCTCGTGCCTGCTTAGTGGGAGGCCATTTGGGAATAGGAAACAGCCAAAAACAAATGTTAAACCCAAAATGCCCCAACTGACACCACTTAATACAAGATATAGGAAAATAGATGGGATAATAACTAAAAGAGACATTACAGTCTTCTCCCATAAGGATAACTCTGGCACGGAAGTTTGTTTATCATCGGATACGTCAGACAGATATGTAAAAGGGTTTTCATCCTCTCGTACAGCCTCTAGTCCTATGTCTAATTCAATTTCTAAATTATCAAGTGCGATTAAAACAAATTCGCCTGAACTTGTTTTTTGAGATTCCTCTGTTATTTGGTTGACTTGTTCCAATATACCAGATTTCCATTTTTCCACCATTTCCCAATCTTTTGTATAATTTTTCTTTTCGGCATTTATTTTTTGAAAGTATGCATCTACCGTTTTATTTAACTCTTTTAAAGAACTTATCGTTTGCTTTTTTCTATTTTGAGCTAGGATAACAATAACGCCAAATATCAAAAAACTTAACATCAAGGTTCCCACCATAACCCTTATTTCTTGTTCTGATAGGCCATACTTAGTATGCAGTAATGGACATATAATCATAAAGAAAAATATGACAGAAAAAACAAAAAAAAACGCTTTTTTACTCATATAGCAGCTTCTTCCACCGGGGGTATATTTACCTTTATCCATTCTATATCTCCCTCACTGCTTTTTTGTGTTTCAATTTATAATAAATAATCGCATAAATGATGGGGAGTGCCACCGTCACCGCAATTTGCACTTCCCCCGATTGCGCATAGGTCCATTGGTTTAAATAATATCCAAACACAGACATAATTATAATACCAATTAAATGTTTTAAACTAAACGAGATAAATTTCAAACGAGATTTGTTTAGGGACCAACTACCTGAAAAAGCAAGAGGGATAACATATGGTGAAGGTAAAATAGCAAGAGGAATCCCATTCGGGAAAAAGAAATAGGCAAAGGCTACAGTTAAAAGGAAAATACTACATTCCAGCGTGCTTAAAACAAGGTATAAAAAAAGCAGTGGAATAAGGATTAACAGAGAAAGTATCTTTTTCCCCAAAGTGGACATTTCTGATTGCGCTTCGTCTTGTTCCTCATGTTCCCCCTCGTCTTTTTTAGTTTCTTTTTTTGCCAATAAGGGATTATTGCTATTCTGGATAGCTTCAATGCCGTTTTGCATTTCTAAATCCCATGTCGCCCAAACATCTAAAACGTCTTCCGTCTCTCCTTCTTTTTTAAGACGCAGTTTTAGTTCATCTGCTCTTTCCAACATTCCTTGCTTCCATTCTTCAATCGCAGACCATGAACCTCGATAGCTCTTTTTTTTGGCATCTATATCCTCAGAATAATCGTTAACAGCTTCTTCAAATTCTTCCGAAACATCTGTAGGAGGTTCTTTGGCGCGCCAAATTGCCATAACACAAGTGCAAATAAGTATAACAATACCACATATAATATGTATTCTATCCTCATAGTTGGGGAATTTGAATCTGAGTATCCCATAAGAAATAGCAGAAATAAATATCAAAATGCCCAGAATTAAATCTGCTTTTTTGCTCATTTTTCCGAGGGGTGTGTTGATTTTCTCACTCATTTACTTTTCCACTTTCACTTCCATTTGGATGGGGCCTTTGGCCGAGCCCGCTACAAATTGACGTACATAGGGATTTGTGGTCTTATCCAACTCTGCCACTGTGCCGACCCAGATGATTTTACCCTCATAAAGCATGGCGATTCTGTCCGCAATTTTACGCGCCGAGTTCATATCATGTGTAATCGTTAGTGCCGTTGCCCCTAAATTCTTGACCGTATCCCGAATCAAATCGTTAATCACGTCCGACATAATGGGGTCAAGGCCGGTTGTGGGCTCATCAAAAAATATAACCGCCGGATTGGTGGCTATCGCGCGGGCAAGGCCGACCCGTTTCCTCATCCCACCGGATAAATCCGCGGGATAAGCATCGGCCACATCACTTTTAAGACCGACTTGGGCGAGTTTCTTAATGGCGACTTTTTTGGCCTCTGTGCGCGTCATATGCTGATTTTGAAGAAGCGAAAATGCCACATTTTCCCAGACAGACAAACTGTCAAACAGGGCGGCATTTTGAAACAGCATACCGAATTGTGACAAAACCTGTTCCCGTTCCTTTTCAGACAACTCTAATACATTTTTGCCGTCAATTTCAACAATGCCCGAATCCGGTTTTAAGAGTCCTAAAATACACTTTATCGTCACAGACTTACCCGTCCCCGATCCCCCGATAATAACCAACGATTCCCCAGCATAAATATCCAAATTAAGGTGGTTAAGAACTTTCTTTTTCCCGAATGCCTTAGAGACATCCGTCATACGAATTTTAGGTTTCAAAACTTCTTTTTTTTGTTTTGTTGTCGGCATATTGTCCCCTTTATGCATTAAATAACATTTCCGTCAGGATATAGTTAAAGATTAAAATCAAAATACTGGATGACACAACGGCATTTGTAGTGGCACGACCGACTCCTTGGGCTCCGCCTTGGGATTGAAAACCGTTATAGCATCCGAGGAGTGTAATAATAAACCCGAAAACGCCGGCTTTGGTCATACTGGAAATAATATCCATGGGTTTCAAATACTGCCATGTATTGGTGAGGTAAGTCGTTGCATTAAAATCCAATTTATACACCCCAATCATATAGCCGCCGCAAATACCAATCACATCCCCGATTAAGACCAGTATCGGCAGCATCACGATACCCGCCAAAACACGCGGGGCAATTAAATATTTGAATGGATTTGTAGAAAGTGTTGATAAGGCATCAATTTGTTCGGTGACCCGCATGGTTCCGATTTCGGCCGCCATAGCCGCCCCGATACGCCCCGCTACCATCAGGCCCGCCATCACGGGTGCCAGTTCCCGAATAACGGCCACACGCACTACCATAGCTACCGCTCCTTCGGCAGAAAATTGTGAAACGGCCTCATATGTTTGAAGAGCAATAACCATTCCCGAAAAAAGGGTCGTAAGTGCCACAACCGGCAGAGAATAAAATCCGATTTCAATCATTTGAGCCAAAACAGCTTTTAAATAGAATGGCGGTGTCACACAATGATAAAGGGTTTGACCGCAAAAAATACCCAATTTTCCAGTAGCCCGAAAAAAGTTTAAAACGACACGTCCCAATTTATCAACAAAAGTTAAATCCAGCTGCATATAAAAATCTCCTTTTAAACACCTGTATCTTACCCATATTTGATACTAAATGCAAGTGATTTTTAAGATTTTTCCCAAAATCTAAACTGACAAAAAAAAATGAGAACAAAGCCCTATCTATAAATCAAAACACCCCGATAAATCGGGGTGCATATTATAAAAAAATGCTATTCTTCAAAGGTATATAAACTATCAAAGCGGGCGGCATACATCACATCTTTAACCTTACCCTTTACACCTTTAATGGATAAAGTGACCCCTTTTGACGAAGCCTCATCATGGGCAATCACAAACATACCCAATGCTGCCGAGTCAATGAAATCGCAATCCGACATATCAAAAACAATCTTTTTGTCTTGGCCGCTTTTAATCAAAGATACAATTTCAAAAAAGGTGTCATGATCCCGAAAAGTGAATGAATCGGAAATCAGGATTTCCTTACCGTCTTGGATTTCTGTTGTTTTATAGTTCATGGTGTTTTCTCCTTTTTTTCTATCTTTACCTATTTTTTGTCATTCGTCAAGTATTATTTTGCATTTTTTTGTTTTTTTCTAAAAATCAAGTAGGTCGGTTGCCGACCGGCTGCCAATCCTTTTTTTTCATAACGGGTCGGAATCCAATCTTCGGGGGGCAAGGACACATCGGGATGAACCTGTTGGAAAAGGTTTGATAAATCCATTTGTTCCAACGCCCAATCGGCATAGGCATGAACATCTGTTGCCACATAAATTGCCCCTGTATCCGTCAACATTCGCGCTAATTCAGGTATATTTTTCTTATTCACAAATCGGCGTTCGGCATGGCGAGCCTTTGGCCACGGATCCGGATATAAGATAAAAATGCGTTCAAAACTTTTATCCGGAAAGTGGGGAAATAGAATCCGAATATCATCTGCCCAAATCCGAACATTATCCGAGCGATCCGGAGCCAAGTCGCAAGTTTTTGCCTCTTTCATATGTGATCCGTTCAAGTGTGCCAAAAGAGAAGCCACACCATTAATAAACGGTTCAGCCCCCAATATACCTATTTGGGGATACTTTTGGGCGATTTCGGCTACATGTTCTCCACCACCGAAACCGATTTCCAACCATACTTCTTTAGGCTTAATTCCAAATGACTTTTTCAAATCAATATGCCCCATTGGGGGACAATCTATTTTAACCTTCGGCAGCAATTCCTCTAATAATTTTTGGCGGGATTCTTTAATGGGCTTTCCCTTGCGCCGACCATAAAATCGTTTATCTTCCATTATTTTTTCCCTATCGTAGGTTTAACATGCCAGATTTCCTTAGCATATTCACGAACCGTTCTATCAATAGAAAATTTACCGGAATTGGCAATGTTAAGCAATGCTTTCTTTGCCCACAAACGCTTATCCAAATAATCATTTGCCAATTGTTCTTGTGTATCCACATATGATTCAAAATCGGCCAACAGCATATAATAATCTTTAAACATAATGGATTGGAAAAGCGGCACAAACAGATCCCGATCCTCATTCGGTGTAAATACGCCCGATGTCAAAGAGTCCATAACCCGTTTTATCGCCGGATTTTGATTATAATAATCCCACGGACGGTGTGTACCGTTTAAGTGCCTATCATGCACTTCTTCGGCAGTTAAGCCAAATAGATAAAAATTATCTGTTCCGACTTTTTGCAAAATTTCCACATTAGCCCCGTCCAGAGTCCCTATGGTCAGAGCTCCGTTCATGGCAAACTTCATATTACTGGTTCCCGAAGCTTCAAATCCAGCGGTAGAGATTTGCTCACTGACATCAGCACCAGGAAATACCACTTCGGCAATAGATACCTTATAATCCGGAATAAAAGCCACTTTTAATTGATTCCCTACCCGCGGATCATTATTGACCACTTTGGCGATATTGTTAATCAATTTAATCACGCGCTTGGCAATTTCATAACTGGGGGCCGCTTTACCACCAAAAATATAGACGCGCGGTGCGGTTAAAGTGATACCATCTTCCACAATTGATAAATATTGGTGTATAATATGAAGAGCATTTAATAACTGCCGTTTATATTCATGAATACGCTTGACCTGACAATCAAAAAGGGCATCGGGACTAACCACAACACCTGTTGTCTTTTCAATTAAACGGGCCAATCGTTTTTTATTTTCATATTTTATTTTGATTAGGTCATCTAAGGCTTTTTTATTATCCGCCAACGGCGTTAATTTTTTTAATTCTGACAAATCGGTAATCCACTTACTCCCGATATGCTTGGTAATGAAGGCTGCCAATCCTTGATTAGAAGCCAACAACCACCGTCTAGGTGTCACTCCGTTCGTTTTATTGTTAAAGCGTTCCGGCCACATATCATAAAAATCCGGCACCAAATTGTGTTTCACAAGTTCTGTATGGATCTCGGCCACACCGTTTATGGAAAAACTGCCGCAAATGGCAAGGTTTGCCATCCGCACTTTTTTTTCAGGTCCTTCTTCTATCAAAGACATGCGTGTTAATTTGGCCGTATCACCGGGGTATTTATCCATGACCTGACGCATCAACCAATCATTGATTTCATAAATAATCAATAAATGCCTTGGCAAAACCTTTTCAAACATAGCGACCGGCCATTTTTCCAATGCTTCCGGCAATAAAGTATGATTGGTATAGGCCATGGTGCGCCCGGTAATATGCCATGCTTTATCCCAATCCAACCGATAAACATCGGTCAATAACCGCATTAATTCCACAATTGCCAAAGTAGGATGTGTGTCATTTAATTGAATAACCACCTTTTCGGGCAATTGGTCAAAATCCATATGTTCTTCGGAAAAGCGACGTAGAATATCCCCTATGACACAAGATACAAAAAAGTATTGCTGAATCAGCCGTAAATATTTACCTTCCTCTATATCATCAGACGGATACAAAACTTTGGATATTGTTTCAATTTGAATGTTTTGCTCAACCGCCTTGACATAACCTCCTTTATTAAAAACCTCTATATCCAAGGTATTGGTGGAATGCGCCGAAAACAAACGCAAATAATTGACTGTTTTACCACCGAACCCCACAATCGGCATATCAAAAGGAATACCCAGAATTTGGCGCGTATCAACCCAATGCGGTTCACGATGACCGTCTTTTTCTTCAAAAACGACACGCCCACCCAATTGCACCAAATAAGATCTGTCAGCGCGTTCAATTTGCCATGGAGAAGATTGTTCCAACCATGAATCGGCGCGTTCTTTTTGCCATCCGTTTTCAAAATACTGCTTAAAAAGACCGAATTGATAGTTTATCCCATATCCGTATCCGGGCAATCCTTCCGTTGCCATAGAGTCCAAAATACAGGCCGCCAATCGCCCCAACCCTCCATTTCCAAGTGCCGGATCATACTCTGTATCCAAAACGCTTTTAAGGGGAATCGGATTATCCAGATGAATTTCATCTAACAAATCCATAATTTCAAAATTATATAGATTGTTCGGCAGTAATCGCCCCAACAAATATTCCAAAGATAAATAATACACCCGCTTAGGATCCTTTTGTTGATGCCGTTTAGCGGTCTCAAACATATTATCAATACATAAATCCCGTATTGCTAAAACAAGTGCTGTGAATAAATGATCTTTATGTGCTTCACACACCCGCTTGGATAGAGAATACTTAACATGCCATTCAATCAATTTTTGTAATTGTTTGGCCGTTATTTTTTTATCATGGGGTATATCTGTCAATGCATTCATTTCAAAACTCCTTCTCTTAATAGAAGTATTGATACAAAAAAAACAAACTTTTTGCAACAAAAAAGTGAGGCAACAACCTATTTTTGATTCAACCTATTCATAAAGGTCTGATCCTCCCCGGCCAAAAGCAGGGGCAAATAATCCGCAATTTGTGAAATAATATTTTGTATGGTATGAGAATCTTCGGCGTTAAAAGTCCCTAACACCCAATTAACGACATTTTCTTTGGTCTCGGGGTGTCCGACTCCAATCCGAACCCGTAAATAATCAGCCCCGATATGGGTATCAATACTCTTTAACCCATTATGACCACCACTAGACCCACCCCGTTTTACTTTCACCTTTCCGACCGGTAAATCCATATCATCATGAAACACAATGATATCCTTTGGGGTGAGTTTATAAAAAGAGCAAAACCCAAGCACGGCCTCTCCCGACAAGTTCATAAAAGTAGAGGGTTTTAAAATTAAAATTTTTTGTCCCCGAATATCGGCCGATGAAAACACGCCTTTTCCTTTTTCCCTAAAAACCGGAAAAGAATAGCGGTGAACAATTTCGTCCACCGCCATAAATCCAACATTGTGGCGGGTGCGCGCATATTCCGTTCCCGGATTGCCTAACCCCACCAAGAGCATTTTTCTACTCCTTCTTTTCAGCTGCTGCTTCTGTTGCAGGAGCCGCCGTCGTCGCCGTTGTTGCTGCCGCATCCGTTGAAGCTGTTGCAGGTGTTTCTTCCTGTGTCGGTGTGACGATTGTTGCCACTGTGAAATCTTCCGTTGCCGTCAACTTGACACCAGCAGGTAATTTGATACTGGATGCCACAAACGAATCACCAATTTCCGCCGCGGACAAGTCAATAACAAAAGATTCTGGAATATTATCCGGTGTACACTTAATTTCAACCGTTCTGTGAACGATATTCAAAACACCGCCCTTCTTAATACCGGGGGCTGTTGTTTCACCAACAAATTCCAAAGGAATATCCAGCGTCAAAATTGAATTCTTAGAAATCCGTAAAAAGTCCGCATGAATGGGCCGACTAGAAACCGGATGTTTTTGAATATCTTGGCATAAGACATGAAAACTTTCGCCATCAGCGGAAATTTCATATTGCCGTGTCCACAGACCTTTTTTAGCCATTTCAGCCACTAAAACCTTTTCTTCCAAGGCAATCATAACAGGTGGTTTTTTGTCCCCGTAAATAACCGCAGGAATAAGGCCGGATCTCCGTTCTGCCCGAGAGGCCCCCTTACCTGCTTTGTTGCGTTTTGTCGCGTTTAATTGTGTTGATTTCATTTTAATAATCCTTTTTATTTCAATATGATACGGGAATATATCCTCCAGGGGTGAATAAATACCCGTCGTCCGCCCCGATGGCGAACGGGTAATCTTATACACTATTTTTATCTGAAATGCAAGTTTTTTTTATATCAAGCCCTCATGAAAAATTTGACAGGTTCTTTAAAAGGTGCTATAATTGGAATTGATTGATTTAGAATGTGGAGGCATCTTTATGACCCAAGAAAAACAAAGATCTGGTTTGGCATCATACCTAGGTAAATACGCCGATCGGGTAGCCTTTGACGGCAAACCCGTTGTGGCATCAGATGAATATTCTTTAACCCACTATTGCCGTGTCAAAATCAGGGGCAACGAGGGGGATACCTATCAAAATGTGCGCTTAGGGCCAACGGAAATTTATGCCTATCCCAATGGAGATCAATCTTTACCGGCGGTATTTCAAGGGATATTGGATGAGGGGAGCTTTCTAATCCCCTGTTCCCGAAATGAAAAAGGCGATTTTGAGATCATTACCCCCGACAAAACCATTCAGGTTGTGCCATCGGCCGATACTTTGGCTCAGTCACATTCATTACCGCAAACAATTGTCAAGGTTAATTTTTTAAATCATGAACCCGTCCATCAATCCGAAGAAAATCTGCCAGCCAAAACTGGCAAAAGTTTTGCTCAATCCGAAGGTTATACCATTACCTATATGAATGGGGATCAACCTTTTGGACCTATTGAATACTATTTGAACGCCACAAATGGGACGGAAACATCGGAATTATTGGGATTATTGGGAATGGATGGAAAATTGACATCTTGCACCCGAACACCAGACGGCAATTTTGAAACAGAAGATGAAAATCATCAAAAGAAAATCATTGCCTCGGCTCAAAATTTATTAAAAGAAACACCCGATAAGCCATATCGTGTAGTCAGAACAGATTACTTCCTTGGCCATCCGGTTATACAAAATATCATTGCTGATAAAGGTCATGAAAAGGGACTTGAAACTCCCCTTCCCCATGACCGTAACAGATAGCGATCAATTAGGTTATTTGTCCCACCCCGAAAAAAACACCCCATCAAGTGATGGGGCGTTTTAAGAGGTCTTTTTTATTGCTCCAAAATAGCAACACCCGGCAAAGTTTTACCTTCCATCCATTCTAAGAAGGCCCCACCCGCCGCAGATACATAGGTCATATCGGGCTCTGCGCCCACTTTTTTCAGGGCCGATACCGTATCACCGCCACCAGCAACCGAGGTTAATTTACCCTCTTGTGTTAAGGCGGCGACGGCCTTAGCAATCTCATTGGTGCATTTATCAAACGGTTTGATTTCAAAAGCGCCCACCGGTCCGTTCCAAATCAGCGTTTTGCACTTTTTAATCGTATCAATAAAGGCTTCGGCCGACTTTGGTCCGATATCCATTAACACTTTACCGGCCGGTACTTTATCCGCATCAGACACATGTGCTTCCTGTCCTTCACCGAACGCATCTGCCCATGTTAAATCACACGGCAATACGATTGTGCAATTTCCGGCATTAGCCAAAATGGATTTAGCCGTATCAATCATGGTGGGCTCTACCAAAGATCCTTCGCCCATCGGGATTCCCTTGGCGGCCAAAAATGTATGTGCCATACCCCCTCCGATACACAGGTAATCCACTTTTTTAACCAGATTTGAGAGCAAATCTAACTTTGTTGATACTTTGGAACCGCCAACCAAAGCAATCGCCGGACGGACAGGGTTGCCCAACGCTTTATCAAGAGCTTCCAATTCTTCCTGCATCAAGCGTCCCGCACCGCGTGGCAACAGATGAGCCATTCCTTCGGTAGAGGCATGTGCACGATGCGCCGTTGAAAAGGCATCATTGATATAGATATCAATTCCACTAGCCAATTGTTCAGCAAAGGAATGATCATTCTTTTCTTCACCCGCATAGAAACGCAAATTTTCCAGTAAAATAACATCACCTTGTTTCATGGCACGGACGGCATTATCCCGCTTTTCACCAACACAATCATCAACGAAAGTGACTTTTAATCCGCTGGCTTTTTCAATGGCAGGTACCATAAAAGCCATAGAAAATTCGGGCTTTTTCTCACCTTTTGGGCGTCCGAAGTGAGAAGCTACCACAACTTTACCGCCTTTTTCTATAATTTCTTTTAAAGTCGGCACAAAGCGATCAATTCGCGTCATATCCGTGATTACTCCATCTTTGGCCGGCACATTTAAGTCCGCCCTTACAAAAACTGTTTTTCCGTTAAAATCAAAGTCATTTAATGTTTTAAATTTCATGTTTTTTCCCTTTCATTTTTGTTGTGCGCGTATTTCACCACATTTTTCCACAAAAAGCAAGAATAAAATTTGACATTAAGGGAAAAGCATGCTAAGAAAAAAGAAACTTTATGCGAAAGGAATTCCTATGAAAAAAGCAGAAAATGTGAAAGAATTTGTAGAGCGCGTAGATGCTTCCAAAAAATTGAACCCAAAGGATTTATCTTCGGATCAGGACCTCACGATTGCAATTATGAACTTAATCTCAATTGAAGAACACCTGATGTTCTCTGGCGCGAAAACCGGAAAGAACAGTTTTTTTGATATGATTCGTGACATTCGCGAAATGCGAAAAAACCTTATGCTTAAAATCATTCCCGCATATGAGGGGGAGGTTTGGTGTATTTCCAAACACCTCTTGGCGACAAGCATGCGCCTGATGGAGGTCGGCACCAAACAACAAAGTATGAACAATACGGAAGAAGCCTATAAACTTTTCAATCAGGCTTATGACCTCTATTGCCTGTTTTGGGGGCTGAATATGAATCTAATTGACACCAAAGATGTTAAATGGATTGGCGATAATCCCGACAATATCAAAAAAATAACCGAACGGATGGATGATTCAAAGTCCACAGAAAAGGAACCCCAAACGGGCTTTCAAAAAATGAAGGCATTTATTAAAAACGCTGTTAATTGTTGTATAGAGTGAGCCCATGCGAAAAATCGTTGCTTTATTGATTGTGGTGGCTGGATTTATGTTTTTCCTGATGAAACGAGGAGAACAGATTGCCCTTGATAGTATTCCACAAAACACCCTTGTCGTATTTACTAAAACAGGGTGCTATCATTGTCATGACGCAATGGCCTTTATTGATGGCACAGTTAAAAAACAATATCCCACTTTACCTGTTTTAAATTGGGATGTGGATCATGATAATCATTTAACACAGTTGTTATCGGTTGCAAAGCATTATCGGATTCCGAATGATCGGTTGGGAACGCCGGTTCTTTTATATAACGGTCAAATCTTAATCGGTTGGAGTCCCAGTTATGAACAAAAATTATTAGGTATGTTAAAATCCGGTATACCAACGCGTAGATAAGCATAAAAAAATATATTTTCAGTGGCTACCTTTATCATGCAGTGCGGATTATTTTTTTCTTGCTTTGACGGCGCATTAGATGTATTATAAGGTAAAAGGAAAATAAAAATGAAATTATTGATTGAATATCTGGAAAACTATAACCCAAGTTGGGGTGAGTTGGATTATAAACATACGGACGATTCGGGATTTGACTTGCGCGCTGCGATTGCGGAACCGCTGACCTTAAAACCAGGAGAGCATCGCTTAATTGACAATGGCGTTAAGATAGAGTTTGCAGGCCCCTACCCCTTGGATGACAATTTTATTTACGAAATTCAGGTGCGCCCCCGTTCGGGGCTAGCCGCCAAATTTGGTATTAGTGTTGTCAATACCCCAGGAACAGTGGATTTCGGTTATCGTGGGGAACTTAAAACAAATCTGATCAACTTAGGCCAAGAGGATTTTGTTATTTCCCCAGGCGATCGCATTGCCCAAGCCGTGATTTGCCCCGTGTTAAGGGCGCATATCGCGACTGTCAAAGCCGTTAATCAATCCACAGATCGCGGCTCAGGCGGTTTTGGTTCAACGGGACAAAAATAATGCCTAAAAAGAGGGAAACGAGGGAATTATCCCCGCAAACAAAAAGGTTATGCAGATTAATTCATAAATGGGCGTTTACGGATCCCCAAAAAAAGCCGAAAGAATTTAGCACGCTTTTTGAAAAAATTTGGAGTTCTGCTTTCGGTAATCATAGATAACCCTCAAACGGCTTATATGCAGATATTCAAAAAAGGGCAACCAATTCACTACGCCCTTTTTCTAAAATTGAAATAGCACTCTATTGTAGATAGCAAAATTAGAAAATAAGCCACAACCTCAGCACCTTCTTCTAAAATTCGGCGGACGGCACGCGCATGTGTTTCTGTACCTAGAACAGTTGCAATAAAAGATCTATGCCCCAGGGCTTGTGCCAAGGCCAACCCGATTATAACTGCTGTAAACATCAAATTAAATGCCGATGTTTCCATAAAGTAAAACAAGGAGGCCCGTATATTCTTTCTGTGACGGTATAGATTTAATAATGCCGCACATGGAAATAAGAAACCGAATTTCCATGAAACAATCGGCAAATGAAAATCAAAGAAGCTGTCCATTTCCCGACAAGCCCCCAACATACATAGCGAGGCCAAAAATAAAAACAAGGGCTTTTGTTTTGGTATTAAAAATGCATCAGCTACGAATCCGCCTGCCGACAATAGCAAAAGCGAGAATTGTATATTTTCCACAATCCCAAATTCACGGAAAGTCATTTCATGATATCGCTCTGCCAACGCATATAGTGCAAAGACTAACCCCAGCGTCAAGAAAAAATAAGCTACCCGACGACCGGTACTTTCCAAAATCTTTATTTCCTTGTTGGAAAAGAACACTCTATATACCCCTTTGCATACCACTATATGATAATCAAGGTAGATCTACCACTTTTTCATCCGAATGTCAAGCTACCCATCTTCCAAAAAGGTGCGTAGCTTACGAGAACGACTGGGATGCTTTAATTTCCGGAGGGCTTTGGCCTCAATCTGCCGAATGCGTTCGCGCGTGACGGCAAATTGAACCCCAACTTCTTCCAAAGTATGATCGGTATTCATCCCTATACCATAGCGCTTCCGCAAAACACGTTCTTCACGCGGGGATATTGTTGATAATACCGCAGTGCATGATTGCCGTAAATTTGTTTGAATCGCAGCATCCAACGGTTGCAGCGTATTTTTATCTTCAATAAAATCGCCTAGGTGACTATCTTCCTCATCTCCAACAGGAGTTTCAAGAGAAATGGGTTCCTTTGCGATTTTTAAAACTGTTTTAATCTTTTCAACCGACAGAGTGATACGCGGAGCCAA
>JAXFZX010000101.1:0-5305 GCA_034184445.1 Pseudomonadota bacterium
AAAATGCTTTTCGGGTAGTTTGTTCAAACACGATTAAAGGGAAAAACATCCTTCTGATTGACGATGTAATGACCACCGGTGCCACAGTATCAGAATGCGCCAAAGTATTAAAAAAAGCAGGCGCAAGAAAAGTTAAAGTAATAACACTATATCGTGTTATAAAATTATGAATTTATTTTATTTTCTTGTTTTAATCTTTGGACAAGAGGAACATCCGCCGGACAAAAATCATATCTATCCAATTCGGATTTTGTCACCCATGCAATTTGCTCATGTGCATCCAATTTTTCGGGGGTTGGATTATCACAAGTCGCCCAATAAGTGTCAAAATGAAATTCATCAAGGCCAGGATATGTGTAATTCATTTCACACAGGTATTCCCCTACATGGACAGGCATACCCAATTCTTCCATAAACTCACGCCGAATACAATCAGGGGCAGATTCGTTCTCCTCTATTTTACCACCGGGGAATTCCCAAAGCCCACCTTGCTTCATTGTTTTTTTGCGTTGAGCAATTAAAATTTTACCATTATGCACCACAACGGCCATTCCTATTTTTTTCATCTACACTCTCCTTTCGAGGAGAATTATATCAGATTAAAAAACGGAATGCAACCACTATCCGATAAAATTATGACACCTTCCTTTATCCCCCGATTTGAACGGCAGAAACGGCTTGAACAACTGATTCATCGTGAACAATATCATCGGGCATCTTAGGAGCTGGTGGAATTTGTGTCATTTCTTTATAAGGAGACACCTTATAACATAATGGCGTATCTGCCCGAATGGGGTGACGCAAATGCCCCAAATACAAAACAAGTTGCTTATTGATCGCCATAGACAAAATACCGGCCCCACCAATAACGGAGTCTGATTGTATCTTAATTTTGTGGGATCGTTCATGATAAAAATTAAAGAGTCCTTTTTTCATTTTACCGCCACCCCAAAAAGGGCCAAGAAGACTAACATCACTGCTATAAGAATGGACGACTTTGGTTAATGAGGGCAACCCTTTTAAAAGCGGATTACGTGTTTCGGGGTTGTTTTGACGCTTAATAATCTTAACGGCGGAAGAAGACAAGATGACATCAGTCGTTTCTTGTCCATATTTAGAGGAAATTTGATGCCAATCTTGAACAGAAACCAAAAACATATTTTGCTTTGATCGCCCAAACACAATTCCGTCCGAAATGCTTTGAAGCGAAGGCATATGTTGAAATTCATCTAAAATAAATGCCATCGGGAAAGGGCCTACCTTGCCATCATTGGGACCGTGTTCCATCACATATCCGGTCGCCATATTGATGAATAGGGTACTAAGAAGTATAGAGGAATTTAAATCTTCATACGGCACAGACATATAGATTGTGACAGGCATATATTCCCCTGTTTCAGGATCTTTCATTCCACGCAGTTGATCATAGTCAAAATCATTCATGCTGGTTCTGGTGCGAACGGCAGCGTTTTTAAAAAGATTGATCCCTGACAAAGCCATTGATATCACAGAGCCCCGTTGTTTATCCGGAAGGCTTGATACCTGATTCAGTTCCAAAAGTGTTCGACGTCCATATCCATAATAGGCCGTTTCTAAAACAATATCATCCAATAATATTTTCCATGCATCCGTCATCATGACACTAGGATCACCCATACGGCGACGTTCTGCTAATTGTTCGTTAATCATAATTTGGGAATTCGTAATAATATCCAATAGCATGGCAAAACAAGCATCTTGAACGCCTTGCCAATTTTGCGGCAACGGATCCCATCGCCCTATTGGGAGGTAATTTTGAAGGGTTATCTTTTTATCTTCGGCATTTTTTATGGCGGTCACAACCTCAGGGAAATCACGCATAGAACGATAGTAGGAAAGTAAAACTTCATAATCTTCATCATCTAGTCCTCCCTTTTGCAGGCGAGAAATAAAATAATCGTTAGCGTTGGCTTGTTCCACTTTACCGCAAAGATATCCCGTGAGTCCCGTCAGGCATCCCCTGCCCGCTTTTGTCCAATAAGGATCAGCACCCGTTGGACCATCGGGAATTAAAAATGAAATTAGAGTGTCAATATAGCCTTCACGACCAGCATGTAAGGGGGGTAAATTACCGCCACCAATCGGATTCCAAGATGGCCAATGTATTCCTTTTTGTGGTTCGTCAACTCCTGCCCAATTCATCATAAAAACGGGGCCTAATTCGGCGCGATGGCCACTCGTGAGTTTAGCCAATTCTCCCTTGGGGTCATTGATAATTAAACACGCATTATCCATTTCTAAAATAGCCGGTACCACAACTCCCAATGTTTTACCGGAGCCCGGCATACCGATACAAAAAACAGAACGTGTATCAGGTAATTTTAACTTTTTCTTTTTAGGGCCAAATGTTCCCAAAAATAAATATTTACCATCATAAAGCCCCATTTTCTGAATTTCGTCATCACGAGCCTCATGACCGGAACCGAATGTTTGATCTTGAAAAGTATGAGGATTCAAAATAAATAGCCATAATTCATACATAAAAAAGAAAAATGTTGGAATAAGCGGCAATTTCCATGCAAAAAAACTACTCCATTTATAATGAAGCGGTTCATGGAAAAGATAGTCATAAAACCAGTGCCAACCGGCTTGCAAAGGCCAGAAAAAATGCCCTGATAATGTCTTACCCCAAAAAGACAAATAGCTATTCCACAAAGAATATTGATATGTCGGCATTAACCAATTTGACACAGGGAGGAAAAATAAATAGCAAGCCCACAAAATCATAAAACCGATTAGAGCACGCCACCACCACCATTTCAAGGCGTTCCGGCGTGCAAGATACTTGCTATCAAAAAAATCAAAAAACATATCAGGTCCTATTCTTATTTTTCTTTTCTTTTCGGGTTTGTGGGCGAATTTGTTCGTGAATCAAACGGGGTTTAGGAACAGTATCAGTCATTGACAGGGCATTGTTTGTTTCTTCAATCGGTGTTTTCTTAACCGGGTTTGGAAACACCGTTTCCGTTTGTTCAAATTCATCTTTTTTTAACCGCGGACGCATAAGATGTCGGGACTTAACCGACATAACTTCAAGTTGTTTTTGTGCATAATTTTCTAATTCTAACCGTTTGGATTTTAATGTCTTTACAGTTTCTTCTTTTAATTTTTTCTCCTGCAATTTTTCTACATTCATTAAATCTTTTTGCCAGTGCTCCATGCTGAGTTTTTGAAGAGGATTGATATACACCCCACGCAGATTAACCCCCTCTAAATTAAATGAAGATAAGTCAAGATCAGATAAATCCACATGCGTTAAATCAAGTCGCCGAAGGTCTAAGCACATCAGTTCTGAACGTGTCAGACAGTGGATATCAATTTCACCGGATTCTAATTTTTGAATCAAAATTTCCATAACGGATAGGCGATTTGAAAAATCAGCATCAGCCGTTGTATTTTGAGTTTTAAGCCGGCGCAAAAATGTCCTGGAAAAATCAGCACCTGTTAAAACGGCTTCGGACAGATCGGTATCTTCAAAATAGGCCTCGGTAAAATCACAATCGGTAAAATCGGCTCCACAGGCATTTGTTTGATAAAAAATAGCCCCTTTAAACGATGCCCCCTTAAAATGGCCACCAGATAAATCGGCGCCCTTTAAGTTAATACCGGAAAAATCCTGACCGGATAAATCACGGCCGGCACGAATATCCTCTACCAACTTTACCGCCCGTGCGTCGGAATGATAGTCATTTCGTTTAGAGGGAAGCACATAGTCTTCGGCATCTAAACCAAGGGAAAAGTATATCATATCCTTTTCGGAGACCTTAGTGTTGGCTAATTTCATTTGTGGTCGTTTAATCTCTGTCATAAGGGTATTATAACACACTTTTTTAAAAAAGAAATAAAAAAAGAGTGACTTTTTATTTTATTTGCGTTATAAGATAATGCATGATTTATTTATGGTCCTTTTTGGTAATTTTATTTGATCAATTATCCAAAATCATTGTTTTGGATAAATGTGTTGAGCATGAAATAGTGCCGATTTGCCCCTTGTTTAATTTGTTCTTAACTTTCAATAAAGGGGTCAGTTTTTCACTCTTTTCCAGCGATTCGCCCTATGCACCGGCGGCACTATCGGCTTTTGCACTTTTGGTGGCGGGACTTTTGATTTATTGGATACGGAAAGAAAAAAACAAGGGGGCTCGGTTGGGGTTGGCCCTTATCCTAGGGGGGGCAATCGGAAATGTAATTGACCGAATCCGATTCGGAGCGGTGGTGGACTTTTTGGATTTCTATGTCGGGGAGTATCACTGGCCGGCATTTAATATCGCGGATAGCGCCATTTGTATCGGTGTGCTTATTTTACTTATCGCTTCATTTAAAAAAGGAGAGAAAAAATGAAAAAAGTTGCAATAATGATTTTGTTGTGTTGTTCGGTTGTGGCGTGTAGCGGGGTTAAAAAACCGCCCCTGTCCCCCACGCAAGTTGTGGACGGGAAATCCATTATCATTCCACCCGAATTTGATGTGGTGCCGGATGAAGAGCAAGAGGAAAAGAAAAAATAGGAGATATTATGCGCTTTTTACTGACATTATGTCTGAGTCTGATATTAATTTCTTTTTCCATCGTACTTATGCCAATACAGGTTCTAGTGGTAATAGGTTATACGCATACGCTTTGGGAAGTCATCCTAAAAATAATTATCTTATTAGCGAGTGGGTTTCTTTGGTTTTTATCGATATGGGCAGTCTGTCATTTATGGAAACCATATATAGATAAAATGAGAGAAAATTCTCTGGTCGCTAAAATTAAAGAAAATTCAGCAATTAAGAGCACTAACACATTCTCTCAAAAACATCCTTTATTACTTATTATAATAATACTTTTCAGCATACCCTTTGTGATCGGGGGAGTTTTGACTTGTTTGGATTTAATTTTTATTAAGTGGAGATAAATAATGAAAGAAATTTATACACAATTACAAAAACATAGTTATGTTATTAAAAGTTTAACTTTAAGAGAATTGTTTGCCAAAAATCCTAATCGGTTTGAGGATTTTCATGTTGATTGGCAGGACTTTTTGTTTGATTATTCCAAAAATAATGTGACGGAAGAAACAATGGATTTGCTTGTCCGATTGGCAGAAGAATCCAATCTTGCACAAGCCATTCAAGATATGTTTATGGGCAAGCGCATTAACACCACGGAAAATCGGGCGGTTTTGCATACGGCCCTAAGGAATAGGGATAATCATCCGATTTATGTGGACGGCAAGGATGTTATGCCCGAAATTAATGCCGTTTTAAATCAAATGCATGATTTTTCA
>JAXFZX010000102.1:0-5405 GCA_034184445.1 Pseudomonadota bacterium
ATCTACAACATCATCTGCTTCATCTGCCGCTGAGGCTCTGGCATCCCCACCGATAAAGCCCGATACAGCCACCCCCAATAACAGAGCATATTTCCAAATTTTATTCATCATTGTTTCCTCCTTCACTTGCTTTGCTGGGGTCTTCAATGCGCTGCGGATTAAGGCCCATAATCATTTTTGCCGCATCCAATTCCAACAATTTTGCTTGCAGTAAAATATCCGCCGCTTTTTGTTCAATCATGACCTTTTTCGTTTGCGCCAACAGGTCAACCTGTTGAATAACACCACCGGCCGTTGTTTTGGCATCTTTTAAAATACTCAATTCCGAAATAATACTGTCTCGTGCACCAGCACTTAGTGACAAAATTTCTGAGGCCAGTGCTTCCAAATAGCTTTGCCGCAGTTGTATGACTTTTTGCCTATCGGCTTCCGTCAATTTTGATACATCGGAATCATAAAATAAATGCTCCCGCACATATTTTTCCTGTTCTTCGGGATCATCTTGTGTTGGCATATATTTTTCCGAACCTGTGGCCGTTGCATTTTTCATATAGCTGTAATAAATTCCTTCCGGAAATTGATTTTCCGATCCGCCCTCTGAGCCCTCTTCGCCTGTTTCTTCTCCTTCTTCACCTTCTTTATCATCTTTAAATCTTTTCCGACGTTCCCAAATTTTTAATTCATCTTTTTTGGAACTTACCGTTTCGGCTACATAAATGGCCGAGGCTAACCGTGCACCGGTTTGCGTTGCAAAATAGGTCGTCCGAACAACATCCGTGACAAGTGGACAAAACACGGCATTCGCTGTTCCAGCCATCATACCCATACTGAGCCCCACACCGATTGCCACACCCCATATTGATTTGTGTATTAAATTCATACCTACCTCCTTTTTATTTTCCGGACGATTTTTGCGTCGTATAGACATCGCCTGATATAATATTTTCAAGAGCACTTAATTCTGTCAATTTGGCGCGCATAGCCGTAATCGCATTCGTTTTTTGCAGATTTTGCGCCTGCAATTTTGCAATGCCTTTTAGCATCCGCAACACATCATCCCGACCTTCAATTTCTTCTTGCAAAGCATCAATATCGGCTTTTGATTCTAGGGCTAATGCCACGGCATGTTGTCCTAACGAAATAGCCTGTGAGGCCGCATTAATCCGCATTTTATTGCGGTTTTCTTTTGCCGAATCGACATTATTTAAATAACTTTTGTTTGACTGAGAATTTCCACCCCTTGCTTGATTCGGGTCAACCAAGGTAATACTGGTGACACCGGCCGTTAAATCAGTCATTTTTTCTGATGCCGAATTATCCCCATAAATCGCATTTGCTACTTTATTATCGTCTGGGATACTACCGGCGACGGGATAATCCTCCCAACCATCATCATCATCACAGGCCCATGTCATCGGGGCAATTTCCAAGATTGCAACAAATAGTATCATTTTAAAGATTTTATTCATTGTTTCCTCCCTTTATTCCTTTACAAGTCCTTTTACCAAAGCTTTTTTGACATCATCCGGCACGGTCGGCACAAACTCCTTTGCCCCCGGAACCGTTGTTGACGGTGCCCATGTTGTTTCGGCATCTAAACATGTTTTAATTAACTGGTCAATCTCATCTTCCTCGTATTCCCCGTCTTTATTATGTTTTAATGTTCCATAATACTTGGGATCACATTCAATATTACATGCCCCCAAAGCTTCGGACATTTCTACATCACCTTTTGACAACTCTCCCATAACGCAACCGGTTTTTTCATCACCACTTGTTTTACAAAAGACTTTATCATCGCCTCTTTTCTTATCGTCGGATAATTGGCAACAGTATTCCATAAAATCTTTTCTGTTTTTCAATCGGGCTCGTTTATATTCATCCCAACCGCCTAGGGTTCCCCCCATCTTCTTTTCAATTTTCCCCGAGGAAAGCAACTTTTTCCCTTCCGTTTCCCACAACTTTTCACAGCAATACTTACCGGTTGAATCGGAACCATCAGACACCTCACTGGATCCCATAATACCGCAGGCCCGCGTATCCATATCCCGAACAACTTCGTTATGGTGGAAAACACTTAGCACGGCTTCCACGGTAAATAATCCCACCGCAATATTGGCAATATCAGATGTCGGTAGTCCGGATACTGTTCGCAGTGCCGGTCTTTTATACTTGATAACCGCTTTTTTAAGCTCGGTAAAATGTCCACCGGAACTTCTCTTTTTTGCTGCCTGTTTAATATACGCTTTACTTTCTTTTTTGGCCACTTTTTGATAGTAATCATACTCATCCAGAATACTGGCCTTAGCCCCAGTGCCCACCAAAATCATAACTGCCAAAGCAAGAACGGTCATTTTTTTCAAGAATTTACTTATCATGGTGCCTCCTTATAATCCGCTATCCAAGGCCATTAGGCCACTACTTACCAATTCATCCCCCATTAACGATAACCGCGTGTTGATATTTTTTTGTGTTTCTTCCTGCAACCGCAAAATAGACACCAACACCGTCATTTGGGATTTGGCTTCGTTCAACTCTTCTTGGGTACTGCTAACAGAAGCCGCCACCTTAGCCGCTTCTGTTTCCACAATCCACGCTTTTGACAAAGCTGCTGTTGACGCACTTTCTATGGAAGCCTTACGATTGTTTGCGCGTTTTTGGCGTTCCGCGGTTGTCATATCATTTCTGTCTTTTTCCGTAGCCGGTAATGTCAAAGCATTTTTAATCCGATTGACAACCGATGGGATATTAGCACCGCACTTTTTGATTCTTATTTGTCCATAAGATGAACTTTTTCCCAAAATATTTTGCAGCCCTTCATACCTGCCGGTAATAGCCTCAGACGGCATAGTAAGATTTTCTTTCAAATTCTTTTTCACCGAACCAGAGCTATGACCTTTACGCAAACCATCCAAGGTGCTTTTGACTAAATTTTCTTCCGTTTGGATTAAGTCCGACACGGCGTTGCTTTGAGTACTGTCCACCATTTGTGAAACAACTTCACCAAACCCCCAAGTCGGAATTCCGCTTGCGAAAGCAGTTCCCCCCACCGCAACAACACCAACCATCGTCAAAAAAGTATATATTTTTTTCATATAATCCTCCCTTTATTGTCCACTACTGGTTGTTGACACGCCGGACAGCACCCGAAGGGCATCAACGCCGGCATTTGCGGCTTCAACCGCCGATGCATGTAATGAGCGCTCATAAATACGCCGATCCATCCCCAGCATCAATTCATACAACTCTGCCAAAGTATCTGCCTTAGCGATTTGCTTAGCCCTGTCTTCCGGATCAGATTCGGCTGCGGCCCCTGCTGCATTGACCGTTTCTGTGGCTCCCATCGCAATGGCGTTTGCCGCATAATCGTTCAGGGCCGTTCTCTGATTTTCCAAGATTTTATCCAACTCGGCCGTGGTATAATTTTTACCGTTCCGCTCTGCATACGGACGCACGGTCAATTGGTTATTAATATCGGACTTAGCAACAGAATAGTCTCCCAAATTATCAATTCCGTCAATCTGAACCGTTGATTGGGCAATGATATTGGCACCATTACCGGCACCTTCTTGCATTTGAGCAATAATTTCGTTGTGCTTTTTATATTTTTTACCAACCCCAGGAACCGGCTTCAATCCTTTGCCACTCATTGTCCCAAGTGTCTTTGTATATTTTACTTCTTTTTGCTTTTTAGATGCTTGATCTGCACTGGTTATCAGGGCTTCTTCCGTTAAATATAAATCCGGATATAGATTTTCATAAACCGAACAAATCGGTGTCGGGCATATTAAGACAGCCTGTGCCGACAATGTCGCCCCACACATCCCCGCAACCAATAAAGTTCCGAGTCCTTCTTTTATAAACTTCATAGAAACCTCCTTTTCCAAAATGCTGTTTTACTTAGGGCAAGCACACCCCTTTTTCTTTTATTCTACCATATTTATCAGGGCTGTCAAGCCTTTTTGCCTAATTTTTTTTGGACATAAATCTTGACAACATTTGACAGCAACATGGCAACCGTCATTGGTCCAACCCCGCCTGGAACAGGCGTTATTGCACCGGCAACACCTTGAACGCCCGTAAAATCCACATCTCCAACAATGTGACCATCCGCGTTTCTGTTAATACCGACATCAATAATGACAGCTCCTTTTTTAATATGTTTTTCAGTAATTAAATTCGGTTTTCCTGCTGCGACGACCAGTATATCCGCCGTTTGACAGACGGCCTCCAAGTCTCTTGTGTGGGAATGCGCTTGCGTGATAGTGCATTGTTCTTCTAACAAAAGTTGTCCCACGGGTTTTCCCACCAAACATGAGCGTCCGACAATGACGGCGCGTAATCCATCAATTTTCGGCAATACCGAGTGTATTAAGGCCATACATCCCAACGGGGTGCATGGCACAAGCCCCGGGCGTCCCGTGAACAATTTGCCTAAATTCCGACTACATAGTCCATCTACATCTTTATCCGGATCAATGCTTTCCACAATTCGGTAAGAGTCCATGTGCTTCGGCAACGGTAATTGAACAATTATACCATCAATCTCCGCATCGGCATTCAAATTTTTAATAAAATCCGTCAGAGCATCCTCCGTCATAACGGGGGATAACGCATACAAATTAACCTTGATTCCTACTTCTTCGGCAGCCTTCATTTTGTGGCGCACATAGATTTGACTGGCTGGATTATCCCCCACCAAAATAACCGCTAAGCATGGTTTAACGGGGAAGGAGGCTACTTGTTCTTTTAATTTTTCACGAATTTCACCGGCAATCTTTTTACCGTCAATTATTTTCGTTTTAAACATTATTTATACTCCACAACAACATCGCGTTTAATTTCTGACAAAATTTGTTTTGATAAAATATCCATTTTTTCGGATTCAATTTGCATTGTTAATTCTTCCGGTGTCGGCATCACACGTTTTTGGGTCTCGCCACACTTCATAAAATAGATGTCTCCCGCCGGTGTCGGCACAGGCCCTACCACTTTCTTAAAGGGAGCATCTTTTAACATAGGTGCCACATCGGATGGAATTTGATTGGGTGATACTTGCCCCTGTTGTAAACTTCCCGGAAGAGCATCATCTTTAACAGTATCCCAAAATCCGGCACATCCCCCCTTAATCGGTTGTGTCAATAATGTTGCCGCAATACTGTCAGATGGCACAACAGCCTGAGCCAATTCCCATACTTTAACCGTATCACCTTTAATGGCATCTCGCTTATTCAACATCAGAATAATGGCATACCCTTTTTTGACAGGGATTGGGCGTGACAGCTGTCCGGCCTGCATTTGTTTTAAAATATCGGCTACATTTTTTCCATAATAATTCGGGCTGACATTCATTAAACGCCCGCCTTGCATACGACTATCGGCAATGGAATGCAATTCAACCATTG
>JAXFZX010000103.1:0-3066 GCA_034184445.1 Pseudomonadota bacterium
AGAATTTTATATAGTGCTGTGCACTATCCGGCAAATTATGGATTTATTCCACAAACTTATTGCGCAGATAATGATCCTCTGGATATTTTGGTACTGGGGCAAGAAAGTGTGGCACCTCTATGCATTATGCGGGCGCGTCCGATTGGGGTGATGAAAATGATTGACGGTGGTGTGGCCGATGATAAAATAATTGCCATTCATGAAGATGATCCACAATATAATTGCTATCATCATATAAATGAGTTGCCGCCCCATACTTTGCGCACACTTCAACGCTTTTTTGAAGACTATAAAATCTTGGAAAATAAACAGGTCAAGATTGAATCGTTTTTGGGGCCGGACAAAGCCAAAATCATTATTCAAAAAGCTATGAAATTTTATCAAGAAAACAAAGAACATTTAACAGGATATGTCGCATGAATTTTAAATTAGTTCCCGCCCTTCAACAAAAAGATTTTATCTGTGACTTGCCGTTCTCACGGGTTCTAATGGAAGATAATGCCGACTATCCCTGGGTGTTTTTGGTTCCCCGAAAAAACGGGGTCAAAAATATGTTAGATTTAACGACTGAAGAGAGATTAACCTTGATGCGCGAGATTGAGGTGGTAGAACGAACCATGAATAGTCTGTTCCAGCCGGCACAAACAAATGTGGCCATGATTGGAAATAAAACACCCCAGTTGCATGTGCATATCATTTGCCGGTTTGAAAATGACCCGTTGTGGCCAGATACCGTTTGGGGATGTGGGGCACACCCCTATGATCCAAACCAAAAACAAAAGGTAATCCAACAAATAAAGGAGGAGATTATAAAATGTCAAAAGTTGCTGTCCTAATTCCGACAAGACTTAAATCAACTCGGCTTCCGAATAAACCGCTTGCCATAATTAACGGAAAGCCCCTTATTCAGCATGTGTATGAACATGCCATAGCGGTTCATCCGGCAGAGGATGTATATATCGCATCTGGCGATCAAGAAATTTTGGATGTTGCTCAAACTTTCGGGGCGAAATGTTTGTTAACAGATGCCTCACTCCCGTCGGGGACGGACAGAATTGCCGCGGCCTTAAAACAAATTGATCCCGAAGGAAGAAAATATGATATTGTGGTTAATTTCCAAGGTGACGGAATTAATGTGGATCCGTCACTCAATCTGAAATTAGTTGATTTGATGGAACAAACGGGTGCGGATATTGTCACGGTGGGAATGAAGATTACGGATCCCCAAGAAATGGCAAATCCCAATTATGTAAAAATTGCCATGGGATTACGGGAAGGAGAAACTTGTGGACGCGCCCTTTATTTTTCAAGATCCCGCGTGCCGTTTAATCGGGATGAAGTGCCTGCACTTGATTTTGCCTATTGGCATATTGGAATTTATGTTTATCGGGCGGAGGCTTTGCGCAAATTCGTATCGGCACCGGTCGGTGTATTGGAGCAAACAGAAAAGTTAGAACAATTGCGGGCCTTGGAAAACGGAATGAGCATCTATGCCCTTATTACAGATAGTATTAAATTAGTGCCAGAGGCTCCCGCAGATATCAATACGCCTGAGGAATTGCTTGAAGCCCAAAAATATATGCGTTAGGGTAATTCCGTATAATCTGCATCTATAATAGTGGTGTGTAGGGTATTTTGATGCTCGGATTTATGAATTTGACATCCGTTGGTAGCACTCCGATATCGCCAACTTAGTATTTTGGCGTAAATCAGACGTGCCCCACCCCAAACTATCCAAACGATCAGTAAAGGGATAGCCACATACCATGATAAAATGAGCACAGCCCATAAAAAACAAGCACCCAATAAAATCATGAAAATAAGATGTAGCAGCGGCATATTTAGGTATCCTTTATCATTTGTTTTAAGCGATATATCAGATCTAAGGCTTCGCGTGGGGATAATAAATCAACATCTGTATTTTTTAATTGTGTTTCTACCACAGAAGGCTTTGTGGTATATGTAGGTTTTTCGCACGCCGAGAACAAGGGTAAATCATCAAACAATGGCTTTTGTTCTTGTTTTTTTTCTTCCAATTGGGATAGAACCTCACTTGCCCGATTGAGCACCGTTTCGGGAAGCCCTGCCAACCGCGCTACATGTATTCCATAGGATCTGTCGCTTGCCCCATTTGCCACTTCGTGCAAGAATACAATATCACCTTGCCATTCCTTTACCCGCATAGTGTGTAGTGTGATACCTTCTAACCGGTTGGCTAAAACCGTTAATTCGTGATAATGGGTAGCAAACAACCCCCGACATTTGTTATGTAGCCTTAAATACTCAACCACCGCCCAAGCAATAGATAACCCGTCAAAAGTAGCCGTGCCACGACCGACTTCATCCAAGATAACCAATGATTTTTCGGTTGCACCGGATAAAATGGTGGCAACTTCCACCATTTCAACCATAAAAGTTGAGCGGCCACGAGCTAGATCATCACTAGCCCCGACACGAGAGAACAATTTATCAATAATTCCGATTTTAGCTGAATCTGCCGGAACAAAAGATCCCATTTGCGCCATAACGGCAATTAAAGCATTTTGGCGCAAAAATGTACTTTTTCCCGCCATATTAGGACCGGTTAAGAGCCATAAGCGATTATCCTCCCCCCCCAAAGAACAATCATTCGGAATAAAGGAAGTATGATCGGCCTGCAATGCCGTTTCCACAACCGGATGACGACCGCCCACAATATCAAAATCCAATCCCGATGTTAAAATGGGGCGCGTCCAATGATTTTCTTCTGCCAATAAGGCAAGGGTTGTCACGACATCCAATTCCGCCATTGCCATTGCCGTTTCAAATAGGACATCGGCTTGGGACATTAAAAATGTGCGTAGTTCCTCAAATAAGCGCAACTCTAAATTCAAGGCTTCATTATCCGCATTTAAAATATGGCCGGCCAAGGAGCTCAGCTCCGCCGTTGTAAAGCGCACGACGGTAGCCATTGTCTGGCGGTGAATAAAGCCCCACTCTGGATTGTTGAACAGAGCTGGCGCCGATTTTGCCGGCACTTCTATGTAATAACCGATTAAGTTATTAAAAGTAATCTTTAAATTCGGG
>JAXFZX010000104.1:0-3880 GCA_034184445.1 Pseudomonadota bacterium
TCTTCTCGTCCTAGTGATTCTTTATTGGCGCCACTCTCTTCCGCCATTTGATTCACGCGTACCCCCAAAGTCACGGTTTGAACCCCCGGTTCTTTAACACAAGAATCAAACGGCACATCCAATCCCAATAAATGAGCTGTTTCTTCTTTTAAAGCTTTGGTATCCCATTCTGCCGGCACTGATTTTTCGGGTGCAAGGGAGTAAATGACATTTTGAATACAATCATCCCGCATTCCCTTAACGACATCATCCACATTTTCCGCCATCATCAACTCACGCCGTTGTTCATAGATAACTTTGCGCTGATCATTCATGACACCGTCATATTCCAATAAATTTTTCCGCACATCAAAATGGAAGCCTTCCACTTTTTCCTGAGCCTTAGCGATAGCTTTACTGATCCACGGATGCACAATGGCCTGCCCATTCGGCATGCCCATCGTTTTTAAGATATTTCCAATTCTTTCCGAACCGAAAATACGCATCAAATCATCTTGTAATGATACATAAAATTTGCTGAGGCCCGGATCCCCCTGACGCCCCGATCGACCACGCAATTGATTATCAATTCGCCGACTTTCATGCCGTTCCGATCCCAAGACATAAAGTCCACCTGCTTTTAGTGCAATTTCCTTTCCTTTTGCAATTTCGGCCTTAATTTTTTCGGCTAATTTTTCTTTATCCGCATCGGGATTTTTTGCCAATTCTTCGGCCAATTGCATCTCAAAATTACCGCCCAGCTGAATATCTGTTCCGCGCCCTGCCATATTGGTCGCGATTGTCACGGCCCCCGGCCGACCGGCTTGAGCAACAATTTGTGCTTCCTGTTCGTGATGACGTGCGTTTAGCACATTAAAGGGGAAGTTTGCTTTTGCCCTTAATTTTTCGGCCAATAATTCCGATTTTTCAATAGAAGTCGTTCCCACCAAGATTGGCTGATTTCTGTTATGCGCCGCAATGATGTCATCAATAATAGCATTATATTTTTCTTCTGCTGTGCGATAGATGACATCGTGTTCATCAATGCGGCCTGAGGGTTTATTCGGCGGGATGGAAATCACATCTAAGTGATAGATGTTATCAAATTCGGCCGCCTCGGTCATAGCCGTTCCGGTCATACCGGCCAATTTCGGATAGAGCCGGAAATAATTTTGGAAGGTAATAGAAGCAATTGTCTGATTTTCGGCCTGAATTTCCACTCCTTCTTTGGCTTCCAACGCCTGATGCAATCCGTTGGAATAACGCCTTCCTTCCATAATACGCCCTGTGAATTCATCAATAATCATCACTTTACCGTCTTTAACCATATAGTCCACATCACGCGTGAATAAGGTTCTGGCGCGTAAGGCTTGTTCCACGAAATGGACGAACGGAATGTTTTCCGTATCATAGAGAGTTCCCTGCATCAATCCCGCGGCATGCAGTTTGTCTTCTACAAATTCAACCCCCGCATCGGTTAGGGTGACATTTTTACGCTTTTCATCTTTTTCATAATGCTCCGGTTTAATATCCGCCATTAACTTATCTACAGTGCGATAGCGTTCGGACGAATCTTCCGCCAACCCCGAAATAATCAAAGGCGTTCTGGCCTCATCAATTAAGATAGAGTCCACTTCATCCACAATTGCATAATAAAACGGGCGTTGCACAATGGCATCCAACGACAGGCGCATATTATCCCGTAAATAATCAAACCCAAGTTCATTATTGGTTGCATACGTAATATCGGACTGATAAACAACCTTGCGTTCGGCATCGTTTAATTCATGCACTAGGCACCCGACCGTCAATCCTAAAAAGCGATAGATTTGTCCCATCCACTCGCTGTCGCGCTTAGCCAAATAATCATTCACCGTGACAACATGGACACCCCTCCCCGTCAAGGCATTTAAATATACCGGTAGTGTCGCGACAAGGGTTTTTCCTTCTCCCGTGCGCATTTCGGCAATTTTTCCGTTATGCAGGACAATTCCTCCTAACAATTGGACATCAAACGGGCGCAGCCCCAAGGTTCGCTTTGACGCTTCCCTCACAACGGCGAACGCTTCGGGAAGCAATTCATCTAAGGTCTCTCCTTTGGCATATCTTTCTTTAAATTCGGTTGTCTTGGCTTTTAAACTTTCATCCGAAAGAGCCTCCATTTCCGGTTCCAAAGCATTGATTGCTGCGATTGTTTTATTAAATTTTTTAAGGTATCTGTCGTTAGCCGATCCAAATAAGTTTTTAAGATTCATACTATTTCCTTATACAAACTTTTGTCCAATATAAAATTATATGTAATGACATAGGCTATTTTTCCCAAAAAGTCAAGCAAAAGCGTTCCTTTTCCCGATTTATTATCGTTTTTTAACCCCACGGTCTGCGTTTCAGTTCAGGCCATTTTCATAAAAAGAAGCAAAAAATAAAAAAAATAGTTGATTTTTTCTAACAGATTGGTTATAATGCGCTCGTTGCCGACGTAGCTCAGTTGGTAGAGCTACTGATTTGTAATCAGTGGGTCCGCGGTTCGAGTCCGTGCGTCGGCACCATTTTTTAAAACAGCTATCCGGCTGTTTTTTTTATGCTTTTTAAAATATCTATTGCGAAAAATTGACAAAATAAAAAGTTGTGGTATAATTCAGATATTGGTTTGATATAATGGAGATAGCATATTATGGATTTTTCTGATTGGTTTCGTTCTTCAAAAGACAATTTATCTGCATTTGCCCCTGCGCCTAACACCCAAAAGACTCTTGATAATTTATTTCCGCTGTCCGCTGCAACCCAGCCACATTTTATTGACTCTGATGATGTGGAAACTTCTGTGGATAGATTACTTTCTATTCCGCTAGACAAGCGCATGCATTTAATGCTGGACTCGGATGTCTATAAAAAAGCCCATCAAGAAATGCTGGATAAAGAAGTGAATCGCATTAAAAAAGCACAACTGGAACGCGCCAAGAAGCAACATCCCGAATGGGGCAATGATGTCGGCCTTAAAAATGTGCGGTTCAGTGAGGAAGCATTTGAAGCCCTTCAAGATCAACTGGCCAAAACTTTTTTATCTGCCATTTTAAGACCGAGTGAAATTGACCAAGCCTATGCTAATTTGCTGAATCCTCAAAAAAAATTATCTCTGGCGGACAAGAAAGTATTAACTATTTTCCTGTATGTTTGGAAACATAATTTAAGTGTTCTAACCCGAAAATTCGGTGTTCGCAACGGTGCCTTTCAATCCATTATTGCCAAAGGGGCCACCGAATTATCCGATATCATTGGTCAAGCCCTTAAAGATGATCCCAAGGCCCTTCTTCTATATGGGGCAAAATGCTGTTTAGATCACAAAGGTTTTGATGTAAGCGATCTCACATTTGGTGCGGATCGTTGGGTTGCACGGTGGTTGCCTCAAAAGCTCACTCGGGCACTAATCTGTGGTAAGCCCATGATTCCCACCATTGGAACCGAAACGGCCGAACCCACCCAAAAAGATATTACACGACTGCAACGTTATCAACATTCTTTCAATCGGGCGCTTTTGTATTATCTCATTAAATCACCAACGCAGGCACAAGATGTCTTTAAATTGGTATTTCCCAATATAACTAAAATGAAACCGGATATGCAGGAGCAATTATGGTCTGTTTTATTCCATAAGTATCGGGTTGATCCGGAGATTCGTTCGGATGTTGTCTCTTTTATGACGACATTTTTGGCACAGGAAAAAGATTTGAAGGCCAAAAAGGCGATGTATGGTGTCTTTGTCCACATTCTACCCCCTGATAAGCGGGCCGATATTTTGGGACATTTTCCCACCAAAGCCTTATCAAAATACTGGGCTACATTCGCCCCCATTTACCCACAAACAACCTTTGCAAGCGTGCGCACGGACACAGAAACGACA
>JAXFZX010000105.1:0-11041 GCA_034184445.1 Pseudomonadota bacterium
ATGAAGTCGTGGTCGGCGGCACCGATGAAGTCGTGGTCGGCGGCACAGACGATGTCGTGGTCGGCGGCACCGATGAAGTCGTGGTCGGCGGCACCGATGAAGTCGTGGTCGGCGGCACCGATGAAGTCGTGGTCGGCGGCACCGATGAAGTCGTGCTGGAACTTACTGTACTGGATGATGAACTGCTGGACGGATCGGGATCACATGGTTGATTACAATGTCCCCGATGATCACAACATAAATAACGACTTTTCCCTGTTGTAGAGTCATACTCATTAGCGCACCGTTTTCCCTCTTTATCCTCATTGGGAGCACAAATACCGTCTTCTTCATCAAACTTTTCACAAATCTCACATTTGGGTGGTGTACATTCTCTACCATCTGGCGGCACACATACATGCAATTCCTTATCACAGCATCCTGTCACAAAACAATCATTATCCGTTTCACACCCTTCCCCGACACCGTTATCAAACACAAAGGTGGCTATATTCTGATACTCTGTATTTAATAGAGCACTCTTATCCTGTCCTTCGGTGGTCGCCGGAACCTCTCCATCCGGAATACACTTAATCTCGGGACTTTTATACCCATCCATACGCATATATACATCCCCATTGACCGCATTACAGGTCGGATCCACAAATTGCAATTTTTTAAGGTTCTCACACACACGATACGGAATGTCATACACCTCCATCACCTGAACATTATCACCTATATTACAGTTCGTAATAACTTTACTGCACCCCTCCCCCTGGCATTCGTTCTTATAGTCATTAAAGGGAATAACCTCAAACCGGTTATAGATTAAATCTTCTTCGGTATCGGGATGGAATTCTTTTAAGTTCAACTCTTGCTGCAAAACCCGTTGTTGACCAACGATTATTGAACGCGCTTTAACACCCGTCACGATAGAGTTTGCCATAATGACATCTAATGAATACCGATATAACCATAAACTCCCTATCGTCAAAACACCCATGATCGCCAATACGCCCAGCATCTCTACCATACTACGACCCGTTTCGTTCCCGCTATACCGCGCCCTGCGGGACAAAGCAAAGCGTCCCTTAACCATGGCTTTAATTTTTCTAAATTTTTCAATCATTGTAAGAAAATCCCCCATTCCGGAATAAAACTTTTCATTATTTTTATCATACTCCTTTTTGAAACGCAAGATTTTTCTTGCAAAAAAATAAAAAAAATGTCATATAGGGTAGTGAAAGGAACGATATGCAAGAAGAACTGTTAAAAATTAGGGAGAAATGCCAACTTTGTCAAAAGTGTCCTTTAGGAAAAACACGCACAAACATTGTATTTTCAGACGGTGTTCCCAATCATAAACTGATGCTGATAGGCGAGGCTCCCGGTTTTAATGAGGATCAAACGGGTCGCCCATTTGTTGGTCGCGCCGGCCAATTATTGGATAAAATTTTAGCATCTGTCGGATTGACCCGCGATAAGGATATCTACATATGTAATACACTAAAATGCCGGCCGCCCGAAAACCGCGACCCGTTGCCCATGGAAAAAGAGGCATGCCGTCCGTTTTTAGATGCACAACTAGAAATTTTAAAACCGCGTCTGATTATTTTATGTGGTCGGGTGGCTTTAACTTCTTTTTTAACCCATGAAAAGAGCATCAGTAAAATTCGGGGGCAATGGTTTGACGGCCCTTATGGGGCCAAAATGATGCCGATTTTTCATCCATCTTATTTATTACGCAATCAATCAAAGGCTGTCGGCTCACCCAAATGGTTGATGTGGCAAGATATTCAAGAAATTAAGAGAGCCTATGATGAATTGGAGTAAGTATTTAATGTGGATAACTTTTACAATTATTATGTTTGTTGTGTCTTTGGCTGTATCGGGCCTCATTACGCTTAGATGGACCGGAACAATGAATTTAGGAATAAAGACGCAATTCATCATTGCGACACTTATTTCTTTGGTATTTATGTCCCCATTTATTTTAAGGTTTCCCAGTTCTCCCTTATTGGGGTCCCTTTGCAATGCCCTGACATATATATCTTATTTTTTATTTGTGTGTGTATTTTTGTTTTTTTGCTTTATGATTGCACGGGATATCCTATGGTTTATTCTGCATTTTTTAACTTCCAAGGTTCCCTCTCCGTTTCAAGCCACGACTGTTCTCCATGCGAATATCGGGTTATTGATTTTGGTTATTATATTGGCGACTTATTCGTTATACGAAGGCACGCGGGTTCCCAGTGTGCGCCAAATAACCCTTTATTCCGATAAAATTCAGACACCATTCAGCCTTGTATCCCTACCGGATATTCACATTCATCGGGCGTTATCGGCAAAAAAGCTAAAAGGGATTATTGATGCGACCAATGCGTTAAAGCCGGATGTAATAGCCTTGCCGGGCGATATCATAGATGATCGTGCCGATGCCATTACGGATTTAGTCCCCCTATTGGCAGATTTTAAAGCCCCCATGGGTGTTTTTGTTGTTGACGGGAATCATGAAGTTTACATAGGGACTGCGGCTGCACAAGCACAATTTAAAGCCGAACATATCACATATCTTTACAATGAATATCGTGATTTACGCTCTGATGTACGCATATCCGGTGTTCCCGATATTCAAAGCAACCGCATCAATCGCCCTGTGGATATAAACAAAGCACTTCCTGCCACAAAGGCCTATACTATTTTAATGGCGCATACACCCAAAATGTTTGATATGCAAAACAACACCGCAGACCTGCAATTATCGGGACATACCCATGGCGGACAAATTTTTCCGTTTCACATCTTGGCGTGGCTGTCCAACCGATATTTAGCCGGTTTGTTTATTCGGGATGGTCGTGCCCTTTATGTTTCGCGTGGAGCCGGCCAATGGGGGCCTCAAATGCGCCTGCTTGCTCCATCTGAAATTACCTATATTCGCATACTGCCGAAACAATAATACTTTTGAAGGCCATTCGCGGATGATGCTATCCCGCTTTAGGGGCGGATTCATCCGTGTAAACAAATACCGGCTTAGATTTTTGGGAAACGACATCCGCGTTAATGACAACCTCTTTTAACCCTGCGTTAATGGTCGGCAGGTCATACATTAAATCCAGCAGAATCCCTTCGGCAATAGAACGAAGTCCCCGCGCTCCTGTATTGCGCTCAATCGCTTGATGTGCCATCTCGGTCAAAGCATCTGGCGTAAAAGTAAGCGTCACATTATCCATACCAAAAAGAGTTTGATACTGCTTTATCAGGGCATTTTTCGGCTCCGTTAAGATGCGCACCAAATCCGCTTCGGTCAAGTCGGTCAAACTGACCACCACGGGCAACCGCCCGATAAATTCAGGAATAAGGCCATATTTCAACAAATCCGAAGGCTCTAATTTTGCCAACAATTCGCCCGTTTTTTTATCGCCTTTTTCACGCACTGTCGCCCCAAAACCGACCGAGTATGAAGCATCCCGATTTTCAATCACTTTATCTAGACCCGCAAAAGCACCGCCACAGATAAACAGGATATTTTGGGTATCAACCTTGATATATTCCTGATTGGGATGCTTACGCCCGCCCTGTGGCGGTAAAGAAGCAACCGTTCCTTCTATCAGTTTCAAAAGGGCTTGTTGCACTCCCTCACCCGACACATCCCGAGTAATAGAGGGACCATCCGATTTACGGGAAATTTTATCAATTTCATCAATATAGATAATACCCCGTTCGGCCTTAGCCACATCATAGTTTGCATTTTGAAGCAATTTCAAAACCACATTTTCTACATCTTCACCGACATAACCGGCCTCAGTCAAGGTTGTTGCATCGGCAATTGCAAACGGCACATCCAAAATACGCGCCAAAGTCTTCGCCAAAAGGGTTTTTCCCGACCCTGTCGGCCCCAGCAAAAGGATATTAGACTTATCCAATTCAACCGAACCGTTTTTGTCTTTGTTTCTAAGACGCTTATAGTGGTTATAAACGGCAACGGAAAGTACTTTTTTTGCCCGTTCCTGACCGATAACATAATCATCAAGTGCCTGATGAATTTCCTGCGGTGTTTTAAGGGGAGAATCTTCGGTTGCTTCGGATACTTTTTCGCTTTCTTTCGCCGCACCGGCATTTATCACATCACGGCATAAATCCACACATTCATCACAAATAAAGACTGTTTTAATTTCGCCATCGCCGGATTTAAGGGCTCTACCCGAAATCAATCGGCGCACTTCATTTTGGTTTTTCCCGCAAAAAGAGCAACGGCGCACTTCATCTTGTGTATTTGTCATTTTTTACTCCGGTTTTTTCATAACAACTTCATCAATTAAACCAAACTTTTTAGCTTCTTCGGCCGTCATAAAATTGTCGCGTTCCATAGCTTTTTCAATAACGGACAACTTTTGTCCCGTCTGTTCCACATAGATTTGATTAAGGCGTGCTTTAATGGCCAAAATTTCCCGCGCATGAATTTCAATATCAGTTGCCTGACCTTGAAATCCGCCGGACGGTTGATGAATCATCACCCGCGCATTTGGAAGCGCGAACCGCCGTCCTTTGGTGCCACAGGTTAAGAGTAAACTTCCCATAGAAGCCGCCTGCCCCATTACAACAGTAGATACAGGGCATTTAATGTAATTCATGGTATCCAAAATTGCCAGTCCTGATGTCACAACACCCCCTGGGGAATTGATATAAAAAGAAATTTCTTTTTTGGGGTTTTCGGCTTCCAGAAATAACAGTTGCGCACAAATAAGACTTGCCACTTCATCATTGACCTGACCGGTCAAAAAGACAATGCGTTCTTTTAAAAGCCGCGAATAGATATCAAAAGCCCGTTCTCCACGACCAGTTTGTTCAATGACTGTCGGGACCAATGTGTTGTCGTAAATCATGACTTCTCCTTTTCTCTAATCATTAAAGCGTTATAAATCTGAAGGGGCGTCTTAGCGCACTGTATTCTTCTTAAAACTCTCTGTTTCTTTTTTTCAAAAAAGTCTGGCTCTCTTTCCAAAACAACCGGAGCCAGATATTGAAAGAGTTCGGAATTATTCTGTGGATAAATCCCTCTTTGGAACAAAAGGAATATCAAGTCTTTGGAATCTTTCTGCCAAACTCTATGGTATTTTAATTCGTCTTGTAAGCGTTTTTTCAACACACTTATTTTTGTCTTATTCTCAGGATGTTCAACCGCTTCTTTTGCTAATGCAAATTCCGTTTTAGAATAACACGGATGATGCATACTTTTTACCATAATATTATAAGACAAACTATTCAGAACTGCGTTTTCTTCTCCGTTTGGAAAGCAAAAATCGGGACTTTTTGCCAATTCCAATGCCACAGCCACCCTGTTTTTATCAATGAAAGAAGTAAAGGCTCCTTTCAAATTCGGATCTGCGCCGGCCTGTATCAGCAGACGCGCCAAGTGTCTTTCTTTTTCCATTTGTTTTGCCGTTGTCGGAAAATCTGCGACTGTCAGACGATATAACACATCATTCAAAATATCAGACTTATTTTTTCCCGCCTGATAGCAAAGCAACGGATATTGCCAATCAACCTCACGACATTGCCCACCTTTATGATAATCATCTTCCCATTCCCAAAAACAG
Source organism: Pseudomonadota bacterium (assembly GCA_034184445.1). Taxonomy (GTDB): domain Bacteria; phylum Pseudomonadota; class Alphaproteobacteria; order CAAHEQ01; family UBA3637; genus CALXZG01. Next base: position 5,580 of record JAXFZX010000105.1, read on the forward strand.
ATGGACGGATTCTTTGCCAATCGGAGCAATTGATTAAAGGCAGTTGTTTTGTTTGTTTGACTGGTCATCATGTGTTTCCAACCGAGGGATAAGAACATCTTTTCTGATACTCTTATCCCTTAACATATCGGTTTATTTTCCTTTTTTCTTGGCTTTTGGTGCATCTGGATCAAAGTCATATAATTCTTTGACGGATACATCTTTTTCTTCCACTTTTACTTTACCGAGCATAAAGTCAACGACTTTTTCTTCAAAAAGCGGAGCCCGCAACGATTCCACGGCTTGCGGATTCTTTTGATAGTATTCAAAGACCATCTTTTCTTGCCCCGGATAACGCCGAGCCTCTGCCATCACGGCATTGGTTAAATCTTCATTGGACAAAGTGACTTTGTTTTGATTGGCCACTTCCGCAAGCAATAACCCCAACCGCACACGGCGTTCGGCAATGGCACGATATTCCTTTTTGATATTTTCTTCGGACTTTGATTTTTCATCTTCGTCCAAACGGCCTTCTTTTTTGGCTTGCTCATACTGGGCAATAATGGAATTGAATTCCAAATCCACCATACCGGCCGGCACTTCAAAATCGTAATCCGCCGCCAACGCATCCAAAAGTGACCGTTTGGCATGCATCCGTGCAATACGCGTGTATTCTTTATCCAGTTCGGTTTTGATCATTTCCTTTAATTTAGCCAAATTTTCCATACCGAAAGTTTTAGCAAATTCATCATTTATTTCCGGCAATTTAAATTGACGTAATTCCTTTAAGGTAGTTTTAAACAAAGCCTTTTTGCCGGCCAATTCTTTGGCATGATAATTTTCGGGGAAAGTGACCTTAACATCTACTGTATCACCAACTTTTTTGCCGGTTAATTGGTCTTCAAATCCCGGAATAAAGGTATTGGAACCCAATGCCAAATAGTAATCTTTTCCGTTGCCACCTTTAAATTCTTGCCCATCAATTGTGCCAACAAAGTCAATCACAATGACATCACCCGTTTTGGTAGCCCGCTTATCCGCACACGGTTCGGTCGTTTTTTTAGAGTCTGCCAACCGGTTAAGTGATTCCGCTACTTCTTTATCACCGGCTACCGCTTTCATCCGATGAACGGTCAATTTTGTAAAGTCCTTTACTTTCACTTCCGGCAGGGCTTCAACTTCAACCTTGACGGTAATGTCTTTCCCATCTTCAAATTTATCCAGTTCTACTTTTGGGCGCAAAGCCGGCCGAATATTTTCTTTTTTAAAGGTCGCTTCCACTTGTTCTTGGATAAGGGCATCTAAAACTTCGCCTTTCACGGCAGCTTCATATTTTGCTTTAATCAAATTCATCGGGGCTTGTCCGGGACGAAATCCGGCAATTTTAGCCTCTTTTTGTATTTCTGCTAACTTGGTATCAATTTTCGCGGCAAAGGTTTTGGCCGGAATTGTAATTTTTAAAGAATGTTCCAATTTGCTTTTTGTCATAAAATTATCCTTTGTTATCAAATAAATGGTGCGGACGAAGAGACTCGAACTCTTACGCTTGTGGCATTGGCTTCTAAGACCAACGTGTCTACCATTCCACCACGTCCGCTTTTTTTCGCGTTATCATAGATAGCATATTTTCACAAAAAAATAAAGCATTTTTTTATTTTATCTTTCTTTTTGCTTGATAAAAATAAAAAATCGCTTTAAAATAGACATAGAAGGAGTATTGCTATGGTTTTTTGGTTAAGCGTTATCGTCTTTATTGCGGGGATTATGACCTATTTATTTTTTCCGCGTAGTGATGTATTCCAACAAGATATGTATCAACAAGAAGGCAACATTATTACCTTTATCAATCAACATCAGGTTGCCAAAGATTTTATGCAACAACATATTATGTGGAAAGTCAATGATACCGATACCGATGGTCTGTATGCTTTTCCGGCCGCGGATATAATAAATGCTTCCCCCGAATTGATGCCGATGGGCGATGTATATCATGCAAATGATTCTTCGCCATTAAACCCCGATCCGTGTACTCCAAACGCAACAGGCTATTACACCAGTGCTATTGCCTGCTTAACCAATTGTGCTACTGGGGATACAGATTGCGTCAACGGGAAAAAAATGACGGCTTGCCCATCGGGGGAACAATATGTGCTAACCTATGGTTATATGCCCGATTGGTGGTCACGCTACTCTTTCCGCAGACAGGCATGGTTTAAGGCCATGTTAAAACGTACCCATGGCTCGGTTTCATGCGGGTTATTGGCCTATCGTGGGGAAGATTCGGAAAATGGCCTATATGCTCTGGATAATTCACAAAAATATGTCGGCTATCAAACCATCAACACCCTGCGGGTCATTCCGCCGGCTTTGACAAGGCGGATGCAACAGGCGGGATTAAACACTTGCCTTCCTGGTGAATGCGCCAACCCTTCACAAGATCTCATGCAATGCACCAACCCTTTACAAGATCTCATGCTATGCATCACACCATTTCAAAATCCGTATTTGGGAACCCCTGTTTTTTGGTGGGACATTCAAAACAATACGGGCACAAGTCACACCAACGAACGTGGTTCTCCTCTGATTGGCACTTTATCCGGAAATGTCATAGATAGCTGGACAACACCAACCACATATACCATTTCCGGCACTATTGCACCTATATCATCTACCACATCGGCAGGCAGTAATGATTTGTTTAATCTCAATAATAACACGACTTTAACTGAATCTTGTGATGTGACGGCAAAAACTTGCACTTTTTCTGTTCATCGGGGAAGCACAGATTTAGTCTCCCTAACCGTTCCGGCAAAACGGGGATATGCCTTTCATTACACAAGAACCGGCACTCAACAAACCTTAACGGTTTATTATACAACAACAGGGACACCTCCTCAGTTCACACAGGAATCAAACACTATAAGCACCAACTTACCGGCCTTGTCCGCACCGGCATTTTCAGAGGACACCACGCGTTTAACAAGCCTTAGGATTTATAATTACACCCTACCTCCCCGTGAATTCAGGCATAATGTAAAGGCCGATCAAAAACGGTTTGGGTTATAACTCGGTATAGTTTTTCTTTTCTGCCCCAATTGTTGTCGGGCGACCATGCCCCGGATAGACCGCGACATGATCCGGCAATTGCATTAAATTTTTCAGGCTATCTTGCATTGCTCTCGGATCACTAAGGGGCAGATCCACACGCCCGTGTGTTCCACAGAACAAAGTATCCCCCGAAAACAAATGATCTTCAATTAAATAGCACACACCCCCCGGGGTATGTCCTGCCGTTGAAATGACCTGAATAGGGATATGTCCTAACATCAGCCGATCAGGTAAAACATCTAAGCTTGGAACAATTCCTGTTTGAAATCCCATACGCATCAACCACTCATTCATATCTGCTACCAGGTAAAGATCAAGCGGACTAATAAAGGCGGGAACCTGATATTTTTTCATCACGGCATTTACGCCCAAGATATGATCAAAATGTCCATGCGTTATTAAAATATATTTTAAAGTTGCCCCTTGTTCCCGAATATAATTTTCAACAGCAGGATCATCTGCCGAGCAATCAATTAAGATTGCCTCATGACTTTCTTTATCCAACACAACATAGTTATTATTATCCAGCGGTGCTTCCCGAAATGCTTTAACATCAATAGCCATTTACGAACACACCTTGCTTATTTAAAAATTGTTCCACCGTTGGTAAAATGCCCTGCACCATCACATTTATTCCACGGGCATTGGGATGAAAATCATTGAGCAATAGATACTCATTTTGATGTCGCGCGTTCAGGATATGTACCTCATCAAAAATACCGTCCATAAAAAAGGGATACAGTAAAATGCCGTTTTGGGAAGCTAAATCAGAATACATTTTCTCAAACGCCTGCTGATAGTCCGCTTGCAAATAGAGTGGTGCTTTCATTCCCACCAACAAAACGGCTATTTTATTTTGTTGAAACAAGTCAATCATGTGCTGTAAGTTTTTTTGAATAGAGGAAACGGGAATTTTTCTAAATGCATCATTGATTCCCAATTCCAGAATAACACCATCTGGTTTTTTGTTTAAAACAGTCGGTGTTCGCCGCACACCGCCTGCCGTTACTTCTCCGCTTTTAGAAATATTCAAAACAGATACCTTATACCCTTTATTTTGCAAGGCACGTTCCAGCTGCGCGTAGAAAGAATCTTCTGCATTCAAATGATATCCGGCACTTAAACTATCCCCAAAAACGGCCAAAGTATAATCTGCCCAAGCCCTTAGGGATAGCAAAACCGTCAAGATGAAAACTATGAATTTCATAACTACTCCGATCGTTTAAACGAACCCCGCACTTGTTTTTTGGGGGTATAGTTTTCACCGGTGACTTGATTGGGGACACCCGATAAATCAAATCTGGTGGCATGCTGATATGCTTTTTCAATTTTATCTACTGCCTCTGCACAAGTCCCCACCAACTCGTTCGCCTCTGCCACAGACATTTTAGATGATAATTTTGCCGTAGACTGTTCAACTATTTGGCGATTTTGTTCTGCATTGTCGGACAATTTTGCCAATACAACAATATCCGGATAAGCCTTAGCCCACAATTTCAATTGCTCCGCCATTTGGGTGCTTTTTTGGCGATATTCCGCCATTTTTTTCTGAGTGCTAAACAAAGTTTCCTGCTCTAATGCGCGGTTAAATTCATCGGCTTTTAACAAAACGGTGCGAGCATATTCAATTTGCTGTATCAATTGGGCATCAGTGGGATCTTCTTTAACCGCCAACTGATTTAACAAGACCAAAGTGTCCTTAGCCGTTGCCAATAACCGACTTCCTTTTTCAAAGGGAAATTCTACCATTTTTTGTTCCATATTGGCCACAGCTGTGCGCGCATCTGCCGTTAAACTCTTGCTTTCTGCCAAGCGATCGGATCTTTTACGCATAGCCGCCTCACGGGCATAGGCCTCTTTTTGGCGCAGATCATTGGCCAACGCTGTTTGAGACCGATTTGATAAAACGGCCAACAAATCCGCATAATTCGGTTTATAGGTTCCCTGATTTGCCAACACCGATATCCCCAAGATAAACGGTGGCAATGAATTAAGCGGTTTTAACAATACCGGTATGGATATATCCAGCGTTCGTTTGGGAATATCCCAAATAATTTGCGTGGGATTAGCGATTGCATTTGCCGTATTCAAGGTCAAATCCATCATGCGAACAACACCGTTTGCAATGACATAGTCGCCACTGACGGTTTGTAAAACGGTTTTGCCACTATTGAGCACACGCTTAAATTCGGGTTCAATAACCTTAGCCCCTTCACTGCGTTGAATGGCACGCGTAATAATGGGGATCATTTGTTCCACATCAGCCCCAATTATTTGCCCTCCTCTTAAGGATAATGTCCCCTGCCCATTCAAGTTTGTCATGAAATCGGCTGGTGTTTCCCCACGGGCTTTAATATTTCCCTTAACCGACAAAT
>JAXFZX010000106.1:0-2608 GCA_034184445.1 Pseudomonadota bacterium
CTCTATTACCGGTGGATTTGTGGCCCTTTATTTAGCGTTATCTAAAATGATGCCGAAAAAAAAGTGGGAAGTTTTACCCATTACCGATTTTGTGGCGGCGGTATCATGCGGTATTGTGGATCAGGTTCCGGTTTTGGATTTGGATTATGGTGAAGATTCCCGTGCCGGAACGGATTCAAATTTTGTGATGAATGGACGGGGGGGGATTATAGAAATTCAAGGAACCGCCGAACATGGGGCTTTTTCACCTGAAGAATATGCCGAATTGTTAAGATTGGCGCAAAAAGGAATTCGGGATTTAATTCGCATGCAACGCGAAATTTTGTTAAAGGTTTAGTCATGATAAAAAAAATTGTTTTAGCAACCCATAATGCCCATAAACTTGAAGAAGTGCGTGCGATTTTAACACCGCTTGGAATAGAAGTTATAGGCGGTGATGAGGCGGGCCTTAAAGAGATTGCGGAAACGGGAACGACCTTTGAGGAAAATTCACGCTTAAAGGCTTGTGCAGCCTATGAACAGTTGAAACTCCCCGTATTGGCAGATGATTCGGGATTATGTATTACGGCATTAAACGGACGGCCGGGGCTTTATTCGGCTCGGTTTGCTGCCGAACACGGCGGGTTTCCGGCTGTTTTTGATACTGTATGGAAAGAATTAAAGCCTTTCTCCGATTGGTCGGCATATTTTATCTGTACGATGGTTTTGAAAACGGGACCGCATGTGGATGATGAACATCTTTTTATGGGTAAAATGTTAGGACATATCGCCCCGCGGGCCAGTGGAACACATTTATTCGGCTATGACCCGATTTTTATTCCGGACGGATATACTGATACTTGTGGTGTGTTGGAACCCGAAATTAAAAATCAGATTTCACATCGTGCGCGGGCGTTGGCAAAATTGGTGGAATTTTTAAAAAATAGAAGTACTTTTCCCGTTTCCGAGGGAGAATAAGAAATATCTTGTTTTTTTGAAATTTTTTTTGTATGATGATGAAATAGAAAGGATAGGAACATGAGCAACGAACATATTATTCAAAACATTATCAATACCGATGAAGACTTTATTTGGCATGTGACAGGATCTATTGCAGATGTTAAATATAACCCCCTTTATTGGTTATTGACGATTTTAACATGTGGCATATTTTTAATTGTTTTGTATTATCAGCGCATTTATCATGCCTATATTTTGACCAATCAACGTTTGATTGTTATTACCGGTATTTTCAGTAAGGCCGTTGATGAAATTGAACTCTTTCGCGTGGTGAATAGTTCTACGACCCAAAGTCTGATTGATATTTGGGCGGACTTAGGAACAATAGAGATTGATTCCACAGATATGACGGGCTCTCTTAAAATGTGTAAAATTCCCAATCCGCATTTTGTGCGAGACAGCTTACGCAAACAATATACCCTTGCCCGACAGAAAAAAGGGACGGTTGTTCTTGAAAGTTTATCGGGTCAAGTTTAATTTCTTTTCTAGTTCCGCTTTTAATTCTGGGGTCATATCGGTCGTCAGATCCAGGGCTTTCCGGTACTGGTAATGCGCTTCTTTGGGGCGGTTTAGGGCCGCATAAATATCCCCTAAGTGCGCATAAGCCACCGAACTATACGAAATCAGATCCGTTGATTTTTCGGCTAATTCCAGTGCCTTTTGATAATCTTTTTTTAAGTAATACCCCAAGGCCAGACTATCCATAATGGCAGGATCTGAGGGATCCAATTCAGCGGCTTTTTCTACCATTTTAAAGGCTTCATCTATGTTTTTGCGTTTGTCTAACCATAGGTATCCCAAATAATTCAGTGTCTGAGGATCATTGGGTATTTGGCGCAAAGCCGATAACAGGCTTTTTTCTACCTGTTCCTCATTCCCCATTTTATCGTAAATCAATGCTTTCATAAATAAAGCCCGCCCCATCCCTGCGGTTTGGTTTTCTTTTTGAAATAAATCAGTTGCTCGCGTAAAGGTTTGAAGAGCATGACTATAATCCTGTGTTTGAAATAAGGATTCCCCCAACAACATCTGAATAGAGGGGTCATTCGGGTTTTGTTGTGCCATTTGTCTTAATATTGGAATCGCTTCGCTATATTGTCCTATGGTTAGAAAATTGAGAATCATTTTTCTTGAAATAACATCATTTTTATGAGGTATTAACTGATATACGCGGTTGGCAGCTTGATGATTTCCGGACATTTCCAATAATTCTCCTGCCCAAAATTTAAATGCAACAGAATCGGCTTTTAAATACATGGCCAGAGCGTTAAAGATTAAACTGGTTTCCTCTAATTTTAAAGGAGCTAGTGCGACCGATACATCATAAAAAGCAATGGCTGCCCCGATTTGCGGTGTTATTGATTTTGGGGCGGTCAAATCTTTGGCAACTTCTTTAACCTGCGGTGCCCCATTTAACAAGGTTTGATACCGATCATATTCGGGCATTCCCTCCCGCCAAATATCTTTGCTTTGAAAAAAATCTCGCAATATGATCAGTGCTGTCAGAGACGGATAGCCTTTTTCAGAATGGGCATTCATCTTTTTTAAATTTTTTTCAGCGGCCGTTTGATCCCCAAAGGCCATAGCAACCAATGCCATATAATAATGA
>JAXFZX010000107.1:0-2696 GCA_034184445.1 Pseudomonadota bacterium
TAAAATTCGGGCATCTGCCGTCGGGGTGTGCGTATGCGTTCCCAAAACCAAAGCCGCCCGTCCGTCCAAAAAGTATCCCATACCGACTTTTTCGGCCGTAGCCTCGGCATGAAAATCTACAATCAGAACATCATAATCCTTTTGATGCGCTTTTATAAATGCTTCAATAATAGGGAAGGGCTCTTCTACCGGTCGCATAAAGACCTTGCCCAACAGTTGCACCACACAAACCCGAATAGCCCCCTTTTCCACAACACAAAAACCGTGCCCGATTGTGTTTTCGGGGTAATTCATCGGGCGGACAAGACGTGGCTCCGAATCCAATAAGTTATTGATGTCCGCTTTATCAAAGGTGTGGTTGCCCATCGTGACGACATCCACCCCCATTTTCATAAAGCCTTGGAATAGTTTCGGTGTCAAGCCAAACCCATGTGCGGCATTTTCCCCATTGACGATAATAAAATCCGGTGTCAGTTTTTTTTTCAATTTCGGCAAAACAGCCGATAGAACCTGCCGACCGGATTTTCCCACCACATCACCGCAAAAAAGGACTTTCATGATGCTATATTTTCCGCCAGAGTTTCAATTTTAAGGGCCAGATTTTTTAGGGCTTCCGCCATTTGAGATTCGGATTTTTCCAAAATTTCGGCATTAGTTTCTTTTTCCAATTTGCTTTTTTCTTCCGATATCAACAGACACATCATGGCAAGCATTTGCCCTTCCTGCATATATCCGAGTGTTTGAATCAACTTTTCCGCCCGCGCATTCAATCCTTCGGCTAATTGTTGCATATGGGCTTCTTGCCCATCTGCACACGAGAATTTATAGGCTTTTGGCCCGATTTTAAGGGATACGACCGCCATTATTCTCCCTCCTTTTGATAGCCTTCAATAGCTTTATCCAATCGGTCATAAGTTGATTTTATAGCCTGTTTTAATTCAAGGATTTGTTCGGATAACTGTGCTTGCGTTTTTTTAGATGCATAAATCGCTGATTCAAGCTTTAATATCGCTTGTTCCAAAGTTGTCAAAGCCGCTTTTGTCTGTTCCATCAGAGCCTCCTTTTAATAGAGTATAGCATATTTTAGACCTCTCGTCTAGTCTTAAATGCCATTTGAAGCGTTCCGTCATCCAAATAATCCAATTCCCCCCCAATTGGCACCCCTCGGGACAAAGCTGAAACCTTAATCGGATATCCTTCCAACCGATCGGTTAAGTAATGCGCTGTTGTTTGCCCTTCAACCGTTGCCGGTAAGGCTAGAATGATTTCTTCAATTCCACCACTGGCCACTTTGTTTAAAAGTTCTTGGACTTTTAATTCATCGGGACCTATCCCGTCTAATGCCGAAAGAACTCCTCCCAAAACATGATAGCATCCTTTAAACACCCCCGCCCGTTCCAATGCCCATAAATCCGCAACATCACGCACCACACAGATTTGGGCCTGATTGCGTTTGGTATCATTGCAAATAGAGCACGGTGCCCGGGTATCTAAATTTCCACAAACGGGACAAATCATAATTTTGTCATAGACATTATTTAATGCCGTCATTAACGGGGCAAAATGGCTTTCTTTTTTATTGAGCAGATACAAAACCGCGCGTCTGGCAGATCTGGGGCCAAACGCGGGCAGTTTCGCCAACAATTGGATAAGCTGTTCAATTTCTGGTGCCGACATGATTAAAACGGCATTTTAAAGTCCGGTGGTAAGCCCAAGGACGCTTGAATTTTTTCCATTTCCGTTAACTGATAGTTTTCGGATTGCGCACGCGCATCATTGATAGCAACCAAAATTAGGTCTTCCAAAGTCTCAATATCTTGCGGATTCACAACTGACGGATTTAATTGAACTTTTTTGGCTTCACCCGCACCCGTCAAAGTGACAGCCACAGATCCGTTTGCGGCATTGCCTGTAAATTCCATGCGTCCCATTTTGGTTTGCAGGATATTCACTTGCGTTTGCACTTGTTGTGCTTTTTTCATAAGTTCACCGATATTTTTCATATTTATCTCCTTTTGTTTTTTGTGATAGGGCTACTTTATACTATTTTTTTCCGTGGCGCAAGTTTTTTTCATTTTCCTTCTAAAAAAACTAGACCTTTATGTAAAGATCTGGTATATATCTCCTTCATAAAGGATGACATAATAAATGCCCGTTTCAGAAATAGCTATTTTATCATACATTCAATCTGTTTTAACAAGTGCTTACGCCCTTAAAAAACTGGTCATTATTCCCTCCGATCCGATCGGCGCCTACGAACGTAAGGGACAACGCGACATGCTAAGGGACTATTATAATCCTAGACGCTTTTTTGATATAGTGTTTTGTTTATCACCCCATGAACAAGGCATCCGTTTTCAATATGGAATGCATATTATCGGCGTCACAGATTCTGTTTTTCAAAATGCACTTCGTTTAATTAAACCGAATGCTATTCGGTGCTATGGCGATTATCAATTAAATTGGGTGTATGCAAACAGGCCTGATCCGTCTGTGCCCATTATAGTATCCATTCATGCCCGTGGAACAGATGAAAGAATTCAAAAGGCCGACTATGTTTTTTGCGTCACACAAACTTGTGCCACCGATATTTCAAAATTTTTGCCCCATCATCGGATTTTTGTGTATGCCGATCGCGTTAATCGGCAAATTTTCTATCCAAATCCCCCCCCCCCCCGCGGGTGCTTCCATTAAAA
>JAXFZX010000108.1:0-3896 GCA_034184445.1 Pseudomonadota bacterium
CATATTAAGGTATGTTTTCCGAGCATAAAAAAAGCCCCGAAAATCGGGGCTTGAGGTAAAAGAGATTCTTAACCACGGGAACCACGCTTTTGCGCGGCGCGTAAAATTTGAGGATCCAAAGGCGAACTTTCAGAACCCTTATCCGTTTTTAATTCAGGATGTAAAACAAGGGTGGCGCGATGAACCTCTGTTAAAGAGGGGCCTTGACCCGTGAGAACAAGCGTGTTATCGCTGGGATCAATAACCCATCCTTCACGATTGTGGCGATCAATGATTTCTTGAGCCTCTTCGGGTGTCATTTCGGCTTTTTCCCGTTTTTCATGCAATTGTGTCAAGCGTTCAAAATCTGCCATCGTGCCCCACTGTCCCAATCCGGGGATCATTAAAAACATTTGTTTCTTTTCATCAAGATGACGCACACCATCTGTATAAGAAAACTTTTCATCATCGCCAAACAAAGTGTTTCCGAGTGCGGTTTGTTCACGATGATACATTTTATGTCGTGTGACCCGACCATCCGTATCGTAATAGGTTGTTTCCTTAGGATCGTAAGTGCCATCGGCGCATCGCGTATAGGTCTTATCCTTAATACAGGTAAGACCACCCGTTAACGGATTGAAACGATGCTGTTTTTGTTGAATGGCATGGCCAAAAGAATCAAACAGGTATTCATCCTTATACCGCTTGGTCCATAAACCACCGTCGTAGGAAGCCTCTAAATACATGCCGGTTTTTCGGCCAGACGGGGTAAAAACAAACTTTTCTTCACGGCATTCTAACATACCGGAAGCACTGCGACCATACTCGCGCCGAATTGTTTCACGTCCGCGATTATCATAATAGGAGGTCGTATCCGGATCATAAGAGCCGTCTTCACGCCGTTTATAAGTCTTAGTCTTGCGCGGGACAAAGGCGTTGCGTGCCATATCAAAATCGGAATTAATGCGTTCAATGACCTCACCATACTTATCAAACCGCTCAATCGTCTTACCCGTGATATTCCCATGACTATCCCGAATAAGAGTTTCTTTGTCCTTTTTTTGCCGGCGACCCAACAGTCGTTCCCAAATACTTAATTTCTGTGTCATGGATAACCTCCCTTTACAAAATAGTTTAATTTGACGCTTATGAGATAATTATAGCACGAAAACAAAATTCCGTCAAATTTTGATGGAAAAGAACAAAACAATATGTTGAAAAATATCATTTTTTCTTCTTAAATTCTATGACCATTATGGTAATGTCATCGGATTGTTCGGCACCACGAACAAAACGGTTAATACCCCGATGCACGCACGAAATGGTATCAACAAGCGAATAGTCCCGACGATTAAGTAATGTTTTTAACCGATCCGGACCAAACAATTTTTTATCCCGTGTTTGTGCCTCGGTCACACCATCGGTATATAAAAATAGCCGTTCCGAAGATTTTAAGGTAAATGTACCACCTTCATACCGATAAGTGGGGGTAATCCCCAAAACTAAATTCCGAACAACCGGCAGGTAGTCATATTTACCCTTTGCCCGACGCAAGGGGGGACAGTGCCCTGCATTCACATAATCAATCGTGCCGGTTTTAATATTCAAGATTCCGATAAAGGCCGTGACAAACATCCCCCGCGTGTGATTTTCACAGAGGACTTTGTTCACGCGATTAATGGCATCGGTTAACGGATATTTGGCCTGCAACATATTCTTAATCGCCGTTTTGGCAGACATCATGTAAAGAGCCGCTGTGATACCTTTCCCCGAAACATCGGCCATGACAAAACCAAAATGATCCTCATCAATTGGGAAAAAATCATAAAAATCACCGCCGACTTCATTCGCCGGAGTCATGGAAGCCACTAATTCAAATGAATCATTCTTGGGGAAATCTTGTGGAAGGGCGGACTTTTGAATCGTATGGGCAATCGCCAATTCGGATTCAATCTTCTCCTTAGCGAGGGAAATTTGTGAAAGCCGGATGATGTGGGTTTTTATGTCCTGAGTCATCTGGTTGAATACAGATGCTAAATGAGCTAATTCAGAAGGCTTATCCAAATAAATTTGTGTGTTTAAATTGCCTTGACCGATTTGCTGTGCCAGTTGGGTCAATTTGGCAATCGGACGGTTGATATTGCGATTTAAAACCCAATATAAAATCAATACAATGAAAAGAGTGCTACATAATAACAATGTTAATAAAACACCAAAATGGTGCAAAACACCGTAAAATAATTCGTTGATGGGAACGGCAACAATCAAAAAGAATCCGTTATCCAATTGCTTAATATAAGGGATATAGCCCTTACCACGATAGGAAAAAGAATGACCTTCGGTTAAAGAATCAGAATACCAATCCAATGTTTTTAAACTTTTCCCCGTTTGAGCATCCGATTCTGTGCCGGCGATAATGTAATCATTGGATTTATCCGCAAACAAAACAAAACTGCCGGGGGTGGGTTTTATTTTTAAAATGGCATTTAAAATGGTGTCCATCTCCCAATCAACCGTGGACAGACCAATCAGTTTACCATCCAAATAAATGCCCGAACCAACCGTTGTCATGAGGGTGTAAGCCCCCTGGTTTTCATAATAGGGTTTAGACCATGCAACCTTTTGGCCCTGTTCCAATTGTGCCATAATTTCTGTGTACCAACTTTGAGATGGATAATTATAAGAAGCACTTTCAAACGCATTGTCAACAACAACTTGATTATCCTGATTTTTAAAAGCATAAAGGCAACTACGCTCCCGATCGGGGTAAAGAGCATAAGGCTTAAACCAAATGCCACCCCCCAAGGAATGCGGATAATTTTGAAAAATACGGGATACAAGCTCTTTCCCAATGGCATCTTGTTTGCCGGCCTTATAATGAACCTCACCCATCAAGGCTAAATCACGAGCGTTGTCCTCTAAAGTAGATATGTCCTTATTGATTTGGCCTGCCAATGATGATATGGATAAACCACCGGCGGAAATCATCATTTCTTTATCATGATTAAATGCTAAGAACGCCGCACCCGTGACGGCCAACGCCAATAGCCCCAACAGGGAACAGGTTAAAACAATGATTTTAGAACGAATGCTGGCAACCATGGGATTTTACGCCGGATTAAATGTTGAAGGAGGTTGTTTACAACGGGGACAGCACCAAGAATCGGGCAAATCCTGAAATGCAGTGCCGGCCGGAATGCCCCGCGTCGGATCACCGATGGCAGGGTCATACACATATCCGCAAACCGAGCAAACATATTTGCCGGTCTTGGTCTTAAAAACGATATCACCAACCGGTAGAGTTGGAGGGGGATTGTTTAAATCAACCACGCGTTTGGATTCCAAATTTTCATACCCTAACGGTGTATGGGTACCCATATAAACTGTCGGATGAGACTCAACAAATGCACGCACACGATTTAATGTTTCCCGTGCAGCCGGTAAATCTTCATAAACAACGGATAATTTGTTGGCATAGAGAGCTTCATCCGTATAGGTGACATCCCCGTGCATCATATAAAATAACCCGTCACTTTCGGCAATGATAAGACTGTTGCCATGGGTATGGCCGGTGGCCTTGATGTAATAAATGCCATCGGCTATTTTTTGACTCTCGGGAAAATTATAATAAGGTCCGTCAGTAAAATGAACCGGAATAATATTGGATAATCCCTTTAATTCATCGGCATCACATTCATCGGCATTGACATAAATCTGAGCGTTGGGAAAACTTTTTAATTCGCCCGTATGGTCGGTGTGTTTATGGGTCACTAAAATTTTGGTAATTTGTTCCGGATAATAGCCTAAGTCCGCCAAAGCATCCATATAGGGTTTAATCGTTTCACCGACATAAATGTCTGTTTTCTCATCTGGAACCTGATCGGGAAAATCAGGCGGAAAACCCGTATCCACCAAAA
>JAXFZX010000109.1:0-8465 GCA_034184445.1 Pseudomonadota bacterium
CATTGGCGGTAGAGACAACTCTTTTTAAAGAACAAAAAAACGGCATTCGGATAGAGCAAACCATTTATGTTGAACGCATGGGGCAACGTTCCATTATTTTAGGTAAAAACGGATCAATGATAAAAAAAATCGGGGCAGCCGCCCGATTTGAGCTATCAAAATTATTAGGTGTCACTGTTCACTTATTCCTGTTTGTCAAAGTCAAAGAAAATTGGCAGGAAGATCCAGCGCAATATCGTGATTGGGGATTGGATTTCAATGCCTGAATTTAAGACGGAAAATGCATTGGTGTTATCGGTGCGCCCGTTGGGCGAAAGGTCATGGATTATTTCCCTTTTTACACGAGAAAATGGTCGATATATCGGTGTATTAAATAAAAAAAAGTCCCCCGAAATTGGTACGTTTGTTATGGCGCGATGGCGGGCAAGATTAAGCGAACAGATGGGAACTTTTTATTTGGAAGAAACGAGCCCCTTATCCACCCTTTATTTGGACGATTCTAAACGATTGGCCGTTATCTCGTCTTTATGCGGGTTATTAAATGAAATGCTTCCGGAACGGCAGAATTTTGAAAATTTATACCAAGATACTCTTTCCTTTTTGAATTCATTGGATGAAACAGATTTTTTAAAGAAATATGCCTTATTTGAAAAAAAATTACTGACAGAAATGGGGTTTGGACTTGATTTATCCGGTTGTGCCGGTGGTGGTGATCCGGCTGATTTAGCCTATGTATCCCCCAAAACAGGGCGAGCTGTCAGCCGTGAAAAAGGACTACCTTATAAAAACAAACTATTACCCCTGCCCCGTTTTTTTTGGCAAGAATCAGAGGCATCCTATCAAGATATTCAAAATGCCTTAAACTTAACGGGATATTTTCTAATTCAACATTCTGCAAAACATCGTCTTCCCAAAATTCGGGAACGATTATAACTTCTTTTTTTTGCCGGCCGGCGGATCTATAATACGAAACACCTTTATATTTGTTTTTTTATCCCAATATTCCAATTTCAACCATCGGGGCATTGCCTTTGTTTCATAATAAACTGCCCCGTGAAAATAATGATCCAAATTGGGCTTATAATCCTTCTTGTCATCATCATAATATATTGCCGACAGACACTTCGGATTTTGCAAAAACAACAAGTCCACATGATGCTTTTTCAATAACTCATAAGCCTTATCATACGGGGCACCATCCCATTCTATCATCGTCAGATCCAAGATACCTTGAATATTTCGATCATAGGGGCCACCCAAAACTGGTTTCCCCGTTTCCCAATAAACCTCTGGTGCCATAAAAATATCTGTAAAAATAGCCCCTTCTGATTTTATTCCTTTTATCTTTTCCCATAATTTTTCATTCCCCGAACAAGAAAATTTTTCATCTTCTACATACTTTGTTGCAGAAGTATTTTGAGAAACATTTGCACCGTTTTTGGGATCATTTTTTTGTGTTTCCTCTTCGGCCTTTTCGTCCGCTATGGCCTTATCAAAGGCATCTTTCAAATAGTCGGGAACTTTTAAGTCAGGGTCATTTTTATATTGCTCTAAATATCGCCCAACGCCCCAAACTTTAAATCGGTTAAGTGCAGCATGGCCTTTGGAAAATGCACCGATAAACAGCAGATAAAAAATCATAAATATCAAACTACGCCGGAATGATTTTTCTCGGGGGAAAAAAGTGATATTTAAGTAGCAACTGCCCAAAAAGATGAAGTAAGCACTTTGACTAACCCCAACGCGCACATGAAAAATCATCATCGTAGCATAGAAAAATGTGCCAACTATTCCCATTAAAACCAATGGAATCTGACGCTGATGACGGGTCAATATACACCAAAAAAGCAAAGAAAATGCCAGCAATAGCGGTAAAATCGCATAAATCAACAGACCGACCCAGTCTTCATAAAGCGGACGCATTTCGGTGACTTTCTTAGTCCAGATGTGATACATCATTGGATCAACCATCGGTGTCAAAAGGACATCACTAAATCCAAATAACAAAACCATCCCCATCAATAAAATGAGCAGCATTCCATAGATTAAACGGCATCCTTTGTTTTTACGAATCCGATTCCACGATAAGAGGGAAAATATCAATAAATTTAAGCCTCCTAAAATCGCGTGAAAAAGAGATGTTCGGGCAAAATCAAAGGTAAAAAATCCATCCATCGGATGATCAAAAGTCATTGCTATGGTTAATAAAATCGTATATGATGTCGTATATATAATCGCCGGTTTTAACGATTTATTCTGCCAAAACCATCCCCAAACAAATGGAGCCATCAATAAATATGAATTGATAAAAAATTCCGGTGTCATCCATGTGCCCACCCCTGAAATAATACCTGCTGTAATTATGTATTTTTTATTATTTTTTAGCCGAAAACTACGCGCGATAAGGGCAATACTCCATACCAAAATAGTAAAATGAAAAATATGATGATCAAAATAGCCGATCGCCCCTTGCCCCCAAGCATGTCCGATACCAAAGAAAAAAAGCCAAAATGACAGAAAAGCCATCTTGGGTGTCAGGTATCCCTTTAACCCAAAAAAGAATCCCCGAACAGCTAACAGCATAATCAGCACCGGCACATAATGCGCCATTATTTCTAATGCTCCCTTCATTCCCCAATTTGGGATAAACGGCCATGCCCCTATATACCCGATATAATCTAATGGGCGTGTCCAATGTAATTCAAAGCCAAAAGGATAGTTTTGGCTCATTAACAAATGTTCTTTTAGTGGGAAACCGTTAGCTACCCATTCAGATATACGCGCCAGACGTGTCCAAACATCCGTTGAAAAGCCCGTGACATAAAAAGGGACATAGACAAAAAGGCTCATCACAACGGACAGCCAAAAAACCCGTTTATAACTTGAAAACATAATTTACTCCTCACGATCAAAGGGGGTGGCTAAATACTTCATGCGCCGAATTTCCAAACGCGTTTTTGATACCGTATCCAAAATAAGGGCCAAGGTCAAACTGACCCCCGAACAAAGCATCAAGCCTACCGCCAATATTGCTGTCGGAAACCGAGGGACAAGGCCCGTTTCCAAGTACTCTCGAATAACCGGAATCGCACAAACAAATGATAAAATTGCCAAAAATGCCGAACCCAGTCCAAAAAAGAGCAAAGGACGTTCTTCCTTAATCAAAACGGCAATCATTTTTAAAATACGCCACCCATCTTTAAAGGTAGATAATTTACTATGCGACCCTTCGGGACGTGCATAATAGGGTGTATTTACATCTGCCACCGGCAATCGCATAGATGATGCATAGACCGTTAACTCTGTTTCAATTTCAAATCCCCGTGATGTGGCCGGATAGGATTTGACAAAACGTCTTGAAAAGACCCGTAATCCCGACAACATGTCTTCGGTATGTTTACCGAAAAATAAATGGACAATCCGTGTCATCATTATATTTCCAAATCTATGACCGGAACGATAAGCCGATTGTTCTTCTGTCTGACGAACCCCTGTCACCATATCCAATCGTTCTTCCTGTAATTTTTGTATCATTTGGGGCACACTTGCCATATCATATGTTGCATCTCCATCTGTCATCACATAAATATCAGCCTCTATATCCGCAAACATACGACGGACGACATTGCCCTTACCTTGATGCGATTCGGTACGCACAACGGCACCAGCACTTCGGGCAATATTGATTGTATCATCGGTAGAATTATTATCATACACATAAATAGTGGCCTGAGGCATATATTTTTGAGCATCACGAATAACACGAGTGATGGATAACGCCTCATTATAACAGGGGATTAAAACCGCAATTTTCATTGTTGAACTCCTTTACCATTTTGAAATGCAAGATATTTAAGCATTAAATAACTGTTAACCGTAACCAATGCCAGTGCCAAAAATTGTGCAAAATAAGGATTCCATTCCATATATAACAGCCACATTAACAAATATCTATTTAACAGATAACTAACTCCCCAACTAAAAAGACAACGAAAATATTCCCGCACCACATTACCACGGGTATTAAATACATAAATTTTTTGTGTCCAATAACTGTTGACGGATGATATGAAAAATGACCAAAACAGTGCCCACTGTGGGTGTCCCCATTTCCACAAAATAAGGGCATAAATTGCATAAGATACAACCGTATTATATCCCCCGACTAGCAAATACCGAATTTTTTCGGGGAAGCTCATCCAAAAATGAAATAATTTAAGGTAAAGATTTATTATTTTATTCATACTAGAACCCTAACAGAAAGGGAAAATAATGTCAACTTTTTATTATAAGAGTACCGCAATTATACCTATTCCAAATAGGGCTTTAATGAATCACGAATAGCCATCAATTCGGAAATTAAATCCGAGTGAGATGGGGTTGGAATTGAATGCTGCATATTATCCGGTGTTTCAGCATTTTCAGCCCTATCTTTTAATTTTTTTTGGACACCCTTGATGGTAAAACCTTCCTTATACAGCAAATCACGAATACGCGCAACTAAAACAACATCTTCGGCACTGTAATATCTGCGTCCCATGCGCTTAATGGGCTTAACCTGATGAAACTGTGTTTCCCAAAAGCGCAATACAGAGGGCTGAACCTGTAAAAGTTCAGACACCTCTGCGATCGTGCGATAGGCAGTTTCCGCCTTTGCCATTCTTTATTTATTCCCCAATAAAGCCTTCTTTAACAAATGTGATGCTTTAAACGATAAAACCGTTCTCGGTGTTATCATATGAGCCTCACCCGTGCGGGGATTACGTCCCATCCGACTTTTTTTACGGTGCGGAATAAATGACGCAAAGCCAGATAATTTTAATTCCTGACCCGCAGATAAAGTCTTTACCATCTCAGCAAAAATGCTATCCACCAATTTGAGCGATTCGGTATGAGAAAAACCCAGTTCATTATATAAAGAATCCGCAATATCAGCCCGTGTAATTGTTTTTGTCATATTTTCTTCCTTTCATTGATGTTATGTATGTCTGTATTATAAGCATATTTTTTTCAAAAGCGCAAGACCTTTTTCCCAAATTTTATTCCATAAAAAACGAATAGAAAAAACAGCCCTTATTCAATAGGCGCATTTTCCGTTTCAACCATCACATTTGAAAGTTCATTTTTAATCTTGTCGCATAAATTATTGCGCGCCATTTGAATCGCACTTTCCACAGCACAAGCAAACGAAAATGCATCAGCTCCACCATGACTTTTTACTGATATACCATTAAGTCCCACAAACATGGCTCCGTTATACCGACGAGGATCAATCTTCTTTTTTAGTTTTAATAACCCAAAACTGGCAAAAACCAAGCCAAGACGGCCCAAAATTGAGCTTTTAAACGCTTCCTTAAAACAACTAGATGCAAATTTCGCAGTGCCTTCTATCGTTTTTAAAGCCACATTACCCGAAAATCCATCCGATACGACGACACGGGTTTTACCCTGACAAATATCATTCCCTTCAACAAAACCGTAAAAATTGATCTTATCACCGAAGCCTTTTAAAATACCGGCAGCTTCACGAATCTCCTCACGTCCTTTTGTTTCCTCAGACCCAATATTCAACAATCCGACAGACGGTTTTTCCTCAGCAAACAGCACATGATACAACACATGTCCCATAATGGAAAATTCAACCAAATTTTGGGAATTACATTCCGCATTTGCCCCTAAATCCAAGGCAATGACAGGGCCACTTAACGATGGAAGCACAGCCGCAATAGCCGGCCGATCAATACCAGATAAAGTACCCAGGCAAATTTTACTCATCGCCATGAGCGCACCGGTATTTCCCGCTGAAACAACCGCACCGGCATAGCCGTTGCGAACAGACATAATGGCCTTCCACATACTGCTTTCACGACCATTGCGAATCGCCACAGACGGCTTATCATCCGCCCTAACAACCTGAGTCGTATGGTGGATTTTATACCGATCGGCATGCAAACCAAACTGTCTGGTCAGAGGTTCTATTTTTGCCTCATCCCCATATAAAAAGAAAAACACGGAAGGATCCGACTTAGCAACGCGGGCGACGCCTTCTATCACCGCAACAGGGGCATTATCGCCACCCATCGCATCTATGGATATAATTAAAGTATCACTCAAAGGTCAAAACCCTCCCTGTGAAATTATTTTTCTTCTTTCTTTTGCTTAACAAGAATTTCTTTCTTGTTATAGGTGCCACATGATTCGCACACATGATGCGGACGAACCAATTCCCCACAATTCGGGCATTCCACACAAGCATTCGTGCCTAGTGCCAAATGCGACCGACGCATATTCTTTTTAGACTTTGATGTCTTCTTCTTAGGTACTGCCATTTTTACACTCTCTTATTCAAATTAAACTCTATCGGTGAAACCGACACTTTAAACGGTTTATAGTTATACACGATTTTATTCTGATTTGCAAGTTTTTTTTGTTCTCCCCCTCTATTTCATACGAAATGCATCGGCTTTATCTTGAATATACCGAACTTTCTGCATAATATCACTGGGTGGCTCTTGGCCTCTTACAGATCCAAAATCAAGCAAACCCAAATCTTTGATAGACATGGTTTCACGAATCGTTTTTTTCAAACGCGAAGGCAACATAATCACATCCCACAGAATTGAAATTTTAACACCTTTCCGTGCCTGTCCGTCACCATCAAAAGAAACCGTTCCAGAGGTTATGTTCATTTGATCATCTTTGCTCAAGAAGTTCGGACGTTTTTTGGAGTTGCCCGTGTATTGCAGGTTGGCCCCCAAAATATCTAACATGGCATTTTTGACATTCAGGGTCATATTTTTAATTTCAACAGGCAGCAGGATACTTCCCCGCATGGAAGCGATTTTCCAGGTATCCCCCCCCACATTTTTTAACATTGGAGCTAAATTTTCATCCTGATTCTTAAAATAAATCAATGTTCCGATATTCTTATATGGCACAACGGTTTCACCGGCCACTAAGGGTATCCCTGCCACCTGAGCCGTCACATCATGTAATTGAGCATAGTTATCTTCGGCTTTTAAAATGATATCCACATTCGTAATCGGCAAGAAAGATTTAATTTCACCGATGTGAATCCGCTGATTAGGCTCTGTTGTAAATGGAGACAGAGTTTGTGCCGTTAGTGCCGCATTTAAGTGTTGAACCTCAATATCATCTGTTTCAAATCCAAAATCCATCAAGGATAGATACATGGGCCCATTTAAGCCGGAATACAAATTACCCGATAATCTGCCATATGCCGATATTTTTCCATAGGTCTTTTTAAATTCGGCAGGGAATAAATCCGAAATCCGGTTAAGAGGTTGTTTTAATGAACCCAATGCAATCCCCGGTACAACCAATTGACCGTTCACATTACCACCAATCCAATCAACGACACCACCGAATAAGAGTTGTATTCCCCTATTTTCCAACGACACCACAATATCCGATATCCCTTTATTTTTAGTGTATTCCAAATAAAATGGCACTTTTATCCGAGGATTATTTTTCAAATTTATATGATGACTCCGCAAATAGAAACGGGCATTTTCATCTAAGATATCTTCTGCCAATAGGTATGACTGACGCATGTTAACCGTTGGTGATTGATATTCAAGACCATTTAGTTCAACCTTTGCAGAAATATCTTTACTCCACAAATTCAAATAGCCATCAATGCGTCCCAAAATTGTCTTAATAGAGATATCACTTTTACTTTCAACCTGTTCCCCATTAAAGACAAAATTTTTGCTTTGGAATTTAAAATTCACACGACCGGTTTTAAATGACATATTCCAAAAGTCTTTCACCGGATCCAGCGAAAACCGATATCTGGGTTTAGAACGCACTTCATATCCTTGTTCGTAGAGAGAAATCCTTTTCACGGAAAACATCGCCGGTTTTGTTAAATGATAAGAACAATTATCAAATAATTGGCAGGTCAGTTGACCATTCAATGACCCTACAAGTTCCTTTATCTGTAAGCTTTTTGAATATTGAGTTGTTAGAGCAATTTGAATAGGATGATTTGTTTGAACAACACCATTCCCCAATAACTTCAAATCAGCCACATTTAAATCTAATGTTGTGCGCATTTCGGGCTTAGTCGCTTTGGTTGTATCCCACCATTTCAAAGCCATTGATCCGGAAAACAACCCCCGCTTTTTATCCAATTTGATACCAATATCCCGCCGTTCTTGATTGGTGAATATGGATACATCACCCGCTACTGATTGCAATAGAAGTCCGTTCGTTTGGAATCCAATCTTACCCGTCATTTTTTCAAGCGAACGACCAGGAAAAGCAATTTGACCGTTTATGATATTTAAGTCCCATTGCAGGCCATTTGCTACATCTTTTATCATCAGGGGGCCATTAATCTTTAAAGATGGGTCATCAACATTAATAAATGCACTAATATTCGTGCCGTTTCCATAGACACCGGTTAAAGAAAATGAAACAGGAATCGTGATATCTTTACC
>JAXFZX010000110.1:0-5219 GCA_034184445.1 Pseudomonadota bacterium
GACCGAAAAACACTTTCTGTTAAAGCCCCAGCTGGGTCAAAACTGGCGATTTGTTTTAGATTTGTTTGACAATGCCCCCAGTGTTTTGCCAACTCCCAAAAAAGAAGCTGTCGGGTCAAGGGGGCTTCGTCCTTTTACCACACCCGCTTCCCCCAAAAAACCTCAACAACGAATTATTGTTTTAGATGCCGGTCATGGCGGTCAAGATCCCGGGGCCATCTCTCGTAGCGGATATTATGAAAAAAACATTACCTTAAATATGGCGCGCGAAACACGGAACTTGCTGGAAAAAGCGGGTTATAAAGTTGTCCTAACCCGTGATAAAGATATTTTTATTCCACTCAGAGGTCGCATAAAAAAAGCTCATGAAGCCAACGCGGATTTATTCATTTCTATTCATGCCGATAGTGCTAAAAACCCATCCGCACGCGGGCTCTCCATTTATACGATATCCGAACGGGCCTCTGATGCCGAAGCTGCGGCCTTGGCCGAACGCGAAAACAAAGCCGACATCATTTTGGGTATGGACTTATCTGATGTAGATCCATTGGCGGGAAATGTCCTGTTGGATTTAGCCAAAACCGATACGATGAATAAGTCCGCCCAATACGCCAAATATGTTGTCAAGGAAATGAAAAAAACAGTGCAACTTGTTCCCAATGCGCATCGTATGGCCGGTTTTGTGGTTCTAAAATCGCCCAGCATTCCATCTGTCTTAGTGGAATTGGGGTATTTATCCAACCGCACAGAAGAAAAAAACCTGCAAAAGAAATCCTATCGTCGTGATTTAGCCGAAGCGTTAGTGCGCGCGGTTCAAGCCTATTTTGCTGATTTGGTGGAATGATTTTTCTTTAATTTCTTTTGAATTTTATCACGCGGTAATTTTTTTGTTTTTAAGAACCAGACATGACTTGTTCGTTGCGTTGCTGTGCCGGTTTGCCGCGCCTGAGGTAATGTTTCCGGCGGGTTATCTATCACATCATCCCCCGGAGTCCAATCGGCCGGCGTTGCCACATCAAAAGCATCTGCGGTTTGCAAGCTCATCAAAATGCGTAAAATTTCATTAAAATTTCGTCCCGTTGAAATCGGATAGTATAAAATCGTCCGAATAATACCATCCGGATCAATAAAATAGACGGCACGAATGGTTTTATTTTCATTCACTTTGGGGTGGATCATTCCATATCTGCGGGCAATTGTTTGCGATAAATCTGCAATCAGGGGAAAAGTGATTTTTACCTGCGATAATCCGCGAAATCGCACTTGTTCCTGAATGGCATATAGCCATGCGATATGACTGGACAAACTATCCACCGACAGACCAATTAATTCTGTGTTTAATTTGTGACATTCTTCCACCAACTGAGAAAAAGCGATAAATTCCGTTGTGCAAACAGGGGTAAAATCGGCGGGATGACTGAACAAAATAACCCATTTGCCGGTATAATCCTTTGGAAAGTGAATAGGCCCTTCCGTTGTTTCGGCATCAAAGGCCGGTGCTGAATCACCGATTAAGGGATGCTTGGGATTAAGGCTTTCTTTTGGGGATGAATCCATCATAATCTCCTTTTGTTTTTTAAGACTAAATGGATACCTTTTCCAATACAATCAACCCAATCTTTGGGATGTATTTATCGTTCCCCTTGCCTTGCTTGCCATTTTAAAGAACTATTTTGGATTTCTTGTTCAAATTTTCTGCGTTGTTCCGGCCCAAACATAACCGTTGAATTATCCCGACCGATAGCAATGCCCCCGACGCGAACAAAATCATCTTTGGGCATAACAACTAACTTTAAATCCTTTTCAAAATACTTCCCAACAACGGCTAATTCTTCGGGATGACGCATAACGCGCATTGATTTATCTTGGGATAAATCATCAAAAAAGTCTGGTGGAACATCAATTCCCATGCGTCCGATAAAATCTTGCATAATTTGATGATGTCGTGAAACTTTTGCTTCATCAACCGTCAAATCCGGCACAGGCCGCACCATTAAGCAGCGTTTATTCGCATTTTGAAGGGCTTTTTCATTATATACCATCGTCCAATTGCGAAATGTCCGATTATCATGACTTTGGTCATATATTTGTCTATGATAATTTCCTTGCCAACTGTCTATAACGAATTGGGTGCGTGCCATGCGTTCAATTTTTGAGATCGGCAGTTTGGGATTATCTTGTTGAATAGAGGCTTTTAATCGCCGATAATCCATCCAATCGGCCGTAAGCATTTCTTCTTGCCGTGCCGGTCCAAAATTGCGTTGATAGAAATCTTCTTTCATTAAAACATCTTGCAATCGTGTTTCAATTTCCATCATTTTGTTATAGATAATTTGCTGTTCTGTCGGCATGTGGGTATAATCTTTAGCATACAGTGTATCTTGAATGGCGTGACGCCCTTCATGGGCTATTAAGACCGAAGCCGTTCCCGAACAACCCGACAATAATGTGTCATCGTAAATAGCACAATTTTGACCGTCCCAAAGGCCTGCTGCTTCGGCATAGTCCGGCGTTTCCCGAATAATGAATTTAATTGTATTAGGTAAATCTCGCAACACATTTGCCCCGACGGTATTCTTAGCCATCAACTGAAATTGGTCCTTCAACATGCTGGTATAGGTATCATCACCTGTTTCATTAACAATTTGTGAGGTAGCAATTTCCTGACATTTTTGGGTGACCTGAGCCTGTGCCGATCTGCCGTCCCCATTTTGAACGGAGATTGGTGCCAACGCCGAAGCCACAGCAATACTGCCCATTGATAGTATTTGTTTTAACCTCATTATTTTGCCTCCTAACCAACATTTTTATTATACTGCTTTTCCATGATTTTGTCAAAAAGATTATGATATATTCTGATATCAAGCGATTTTTATGCTTGATTTCTGAAAAAAAAGCGTTTATAAGACGAAAAGAGAGTCTTATATAAGGGGCGTCTGATGAAAAAAAAGGTATTATGCTTTATATTGGCACTGGGGTTATCCGGAACGGCGCAATCACAATTGGCCTTTTGGAACTATGATGACACGAATAACGAATCTCAAATTCCCAGTGAATGTGATGGGACTTTTGATGAAAGTCGGGGGGGCGTGTTTATGCCAACAGAAACCGAATTGGCCGAACGCGGTGAAGCATTTTTAATCAATCCCGATCCGGTTGAGAGAAATAAAGCGGGCTATTGCTTAATTGCCGCGGCCCAGTTGGGGCATATTCCGTCTCAATATCGTGTATCACAACTATACGCTAAGGGAATTGTATTACCCCAAGATGATTTAAGTGCCTATCGTTGGGCGTTTTTAGCGGCATTAAATGGGCATGAAGATGCATCAAAACAGGCTTTATTGTTGGAACGTTTTTTAACGACTCAGGAAATAGAATTAGCCACCACATCCGTTAACGGCATGCGTCCCGCCATCAGTAAACGATATCAGGCCGAATTGAATTATTGGCAAAATCGTGTGGATTCCAAGCAACGAGAGTTGGATGAAATCAATGATGAAATAGATAAGATTTTAGGCATTCCAAAATCTAAGGATGATCAAACACATCCCCTTCGGCAACAAGATGCCGAATTGTCCGCCAAAGTGCAACAAGCCGTTCCTCACGGTGCTATTTTCAGTGAGGCCGATCGGAAAAAATAATGAAGTATCTTTCATTTTTTTTCGTTCTCTTTTTTTCCATAGGCTTATTCGCCGATTTTTTGCCACAAACAGATGATATTCCCCTTATGGATGGGATTATTTTGGATACCACTGATAACTTTTCTTTTGATACTCCTGCCGGACAAATTTTAGTCATTGAAGGACATACATCTAAAACCGCGGAAACCATTCGCTCTTTTTATGCAAAGACTTTAACGGCACTGGGATGGACTCGGCAAGGAACAGATGCCTACGAACGTGGAAATGATACCGTTAAATTATCTTTTCCCACAGCCGACACAATTCGCTTTGATATTATGATATCTAATTAGCCCACACGCTTAAATCACCAATCGGGCGGCTTCGGCTTTAATATACTTGCTCATTTTTTCAAAAGCCTTTGTTTCAATTTGGCGCACGCGTTCACGACTGATATGAAAGGCTTCCCCAAGGTTTTCCAATGTTTCCGGCTGATCCGTCAAGAACCTTTTTTTTACAATTTCCTGTTCCCGTTCTGACAATGTGCCCATTGCTGTTTTCAACAATTTCTTTTTAAGGGCCATATCCTGCGAATTACCGATTCTATCTTCAACCGACTCAGCCGTATCAACCAACATATCCTGCCTGTTTGTTTCGGAATCGTGCGACAAAGTTGTATTCAGTGATGAATCACCACTTAAACGTTGTTCCATTTCTATAACATCTTTTTTAGACACTCCCAACATTTGGGATATTTTATCGGCCGTTTCTTCATTTAAGGCTGTTTCATCATAAAGCCCTAATTTAGACTTAATCTTATGCAGGTTATAAAACAATCTTTTTTGCGTTGCGACTGTTCCGATTTTAACAAGGGACCACGATTTTAAAATGAATTCAGACACAGATGCTTTAATCCACCAGATAGCATAGGTTGCAAGCCGAAACCCTTTATCCGGATCAAATTTTTTAATAGCCTGCATTAACCCGATATTAGCCTCAGATATTAAATCAGCCAACGCCAATCCATAATGCCGAAATGATAAAGCAACCTTAGCCGCCAATCGCAAATGTGATGTTGTCAATTCATGTGCGGCATTTAAATCACCTGTTTCTTGGAATCGTTTAGCCAACATATATTCCGTATTGGCATCCAACATGGGAAATTTATTGATTTCCATCAAGTATAAGGACAAAGAATTTCCCGAATAAAGCAATGATAAAGCATTCGTTTGTGCCATTTTATATCCTTTCATAAAGCAATATAAAGGTTTCTCCACATTGGACAAAACCTGAAATCAGGTGGTATTGTATCAAAACCCATCCCTTTTGTCAAGGCCTTTTGGTATTCTTTTGGACATATTTTAAGATGTTATTTAAAGTCTATTCCAACCACTTCGGAAACAGATTTAATACCCTTTTCCTTCAAGATATCCGCCAATTCTTGATTGATTTTTGTGACGGCTTTTGGCCCTTCATAGCGCAGCACCGTTCCAATTTGGATCAGGGATGCCCCTGCTGCTAGGCAATCAAACGCATCTTGCCCCGACCACACCCCACCACAAGCCACAATCGGCAAATTTCCTTTGGTAAATTGGTGTA
>JAXFZX010000111.1:0-19242 GCA_034184445.1 Pseudomonadota bacterium
ACCCTGCGTAAGTCAAAAGTTGCCGGTGGCAAGTTTTGACGCGCAAAGCAATGAGACTTCTGGGGAACAAGCCTGCCTCGCCAGACAAAGTTTTTGTGTTAGTCGGAATTGTATTATAGCCTTCAACAAAATGAGGGCTTTTTCTTTTAACCGCAAGACTTTCACCGACTCCGATAGTTGGACTTTCAAAAACAACTAAAAATCGCAAACTATCGGACTCTTAAATATGATTTCTTTAACCATTTTGATATTGTCGAGATAAAACAGTTGCTTGTTGTTCAGCAGAAAGTTTACCCTTTTGGGTCTTTTCTTGTTCTTCTTCCTTTGTCCCAGAACATTGCGATAGTGTACGCTGAAGTCCTTTGGAAATTTGTGGATTATACGCAATAGGTTTTCCACCATTTTCAGCCGCTTCATTGAATTGATTAATCCGCCTTTGTTTTAAATTACCAGTAATTCTTGTATCTTTTGCTTCGTATAATTTTAGTAATTTTTGATGTTCTGGGTTATTCAGATCAAGCCGCATTAGATAATACTCGCGTTTTCCACCATCTGGCAGATAATAAAAAAAGATATTTTTTAATGCATTTGTATGTGGGAACAAAGGTACTTCCTCTGGACCAGGAATCACAAAAGTTGATGGGGTCCTTTCGATTCCCCTATCTGGAAAATACGCTTCTTGCCCAGATGTATTATATTGATACAAAAATCCAAATCCCTCTTTACCAAAGTGCGCACTTTCATCACGTCGTGCATAACGTAACGCATATCTCATAAAAGGTGTTGCCATTGCCCAACTTTTTCTTAAAACATGAGCTTCACGACTTTCTATATCAATATTGGCGGCAAAAGCTTTATCTCCTAAAACGCCCCCTCGCCATATGTAAGGTCTTCCTGTTTTGTCGTTTTCTTCATCTAGGAAACGCAATGCGACATCATAGGTATTATCAACAACTCTTATTTTTTCATTAGACGTTGTTAATTGATCCAAATTTTTTATTTTAGATAGTTCAGTAGATGGTTGTTTGGAAAAATCACGAATAAAATTATATGCAAAATCTCTTTTTTCTGAAACTGATTCTGTTCCAAAAGGAGAACGAAGCTGTTCAAAAGTGACTGGGGCTATATGTCCCCCAACGGCAAAACCACAACTCGACATTATTTTTTTTATTTTTGGTATCAAAGAATTGATCGTTTTTTTATCCATAAAAGGCGTCATAATACCATTATTCATTACCACAACTGTTGACGGATCTTGTGATTTTTCATCTTGCTTTTCTACTGCATTAATTCCTTGTTTTTTTAGAGTTTGAATTAATTTCGTAACTTCTTCTTTTGAAAATCTATTTCTATGTTTACCAGAACGCCCTATATGATCTCCACTTTCATCTTCCTCAATAAAGGCTCTAAGAAAAGTAGGATTATAAACGAGTGATATAGCTTTTTCATCTCCAAAATTGGGGTCCTTTTTACCTTCTGATGATTCCAAATATTTTTTTAAAAGCTCTTCATCAGAAAGTTCCGGATGCTCATCTCCCCCAACATAACTTCTGAATATATCCAGATATCCACGCGCAGTGCGTTCAAAAGGAATAACTAAACTAACAGGTTCATTTTCAGGTAAATCTTTGATAAATCTTTCATCATCATAATCACGTACTTCTAATTTCTTTTTAAGTTCTTTAAACGCTTCCAAAATTTTTTCTGACATTTTTTATTCTTTTTAAAACAAAACACATATATGGGTTTAGTAAAACATAAATTGATAGATAAGTCAAGATAGTTTTGCCAATTTTTCTTTTAAATCTTCCGATATTTGAGTCCGATAATCGCAAAGCAGCCAGCACCATGTATTAAAGCCCTCAAGAAAATGGGGGCTTTTTATTTTGTTTGCAGGCCTTTCGCCAAGTCCGATAGTCCGATTGTTAAAAATCACGAAAATTCCTCAATTATCGGACTTAATTTTCCAATTTACCCCTTAGCTTAAATTTCGAAATATCAAATCCACCAAGGCTCTTGACAACAAAATCATACAAGCTCTGTATATTTTTTAAGTTTTGAGTTTTAAGCGCATCTAAAAATAGCTTTCTAAATTTTTTATCAGGCAATTTTTGGATATGATACCTCTTTGCAAAATTCGGATTGCCTAAAATCTTTTCAATCTTAGCTAATGAAATTTTTGGAATTTGTTTCCCTTTAAAATATAAAATCATCAAATTTTCAAGCAACCGATTGTATATTAATCCTATTGACTTTTTTTCCTTTGATAAACTGTTAAGTTCGTCCATCAGGTCCCATATACCATAAAAATCAAAAGCCAAATCTGATACTTTATATTTAGGCATAGGCTTTTTAAAGAATTTACATGCTTCCTTTTGTAATTGCCTTATACAACCCTTTTTATCAAACAAGATTTTTCCATACGAAAACATATTGGAACAGCTTGTACGACCTCGTTGCAAATCACCTTTAAATTCATTCCGAATTTGTTTAATTGGATTTATAAAATATTCTATTAAAATACCATCAACTATTTTGTTACCACGTTCACGCCAATTTTGTGAATCAGAAATGACAATATGAACATCAACATCAGAAAATTTATTCTGATTCCCTGTGGCATAACTGCCGCACAAAAGAGCACCTTCAAAATAGGGTTTGTCTTGGTATTTTTCTAAAAATTTATATAATGCTTTTTCCCAATTTTTCATATTGCCTCCTCATCCGTTTTCATAATAACAAAATCTTTAATAGATTACAACTGTATTTTTTGTAATTTATCTTTCAAATTTTCTGTAATCTTGGTCCGATAATCGCAAAGCAGCCCGCACCATGTGATAAATCCCTCAAGAAAATGAGGGCTTTTTCTTTTAACCGTAAGCCTTTCCACGAGTCCGATACTCCGATTGTTAAAAATCACGAAAATTCTTCAATTATCGGACTGTTTTAACTGTCCTAAAATCCCTCTTGTGTTACCCAACCATTCGTCATAAAAAATTAAATGTAAAACTTGGGCAAAAGGAATTGTGTGGATAAGTGGTTTAAATGACCACCTGCCACAAATATTTTAATAATCTCTTTGTCAAGATGGATTGACCCTCTTTATAAAGTCGGTCTAAATATCTCTTTCTTTAAAAACTATCAATCATTTTACACATAATAAACAACTTAAGATTGCCACGCAAACGGGTTTTAAAATCCAAATGAATGTGGTATGAATAGATCTTCCTTCTTTATAGGATAGATTGGCCCAAATTCCCTTACATACTCCTAAAACACCAATTTGATAAATTAGTAAGAGAAACATTCTTTCTGGGTGAATTGTACCCAAGTTAAAATTTTCTTGTGTTAAAACAGAGAGCACTGTTAAAAATGGTGCAGAAAGTATTGATGTAAAAAAAACAAAGGTGGAAACCGTATACTCTTCTTTTTTTTGTGTCATTTGCCCCAATGCCCAAGATAAACAGGAAAATATGGCTAATGTACACCCAATCAAACTGGTATAGTTTAAATCCTGTATCAGTAATATCATACATAGAATTGTAGAAAACAGTGCAATATTTTTTTTATGAATCATCATCCATAGAAAAGGAACTTGTAAATATTGAAATAAACCAATAGTTGTTGGTGATATATAGTTAAAGGATAAATAATTAAAACCATAATGGGCAACATTAAAAATAAGTGCAAATTGGAATAAAGGTCTTATCTGTACGTTTTTTATTTTGGTAAATGGCATAAAAATAAGGGCCAATAACCAAAATCGTATACTTAAAAATAGGAAAGGTGAAGAACCATCCAAGGCCATTTTAATGAAAGGATAGTTCAAGCTTTCAAAAAAAAGCACACAAAAAGCAAGCAATAATGTTTTCTGCTTATTATATTGAGGCAATCTTTCACCCATTAATATTTCATATTCAATAACATTTTTTCTAAATCACCTTTTTGATATTTACTATAATAAATGATATTGTCATTTTTATACTGTTCATGTAGGTACTTCATTTTATTTGGATAATGCGGGTGTGTATCATAGATAATAGAGATTGTCGGTTTTCCGTATTCCATAGATAGTAATGAAGCATGATAACGCATGTTGATAAATAAGTCTGCTCCTTTTATCATCAATAGCATGGAATCTACATTTTTATATTCTGGGGCAATAAAATATGAAACACCATCAAAATTAATCTCTTTTATTAAGTTTTCAAACATCTTAACGTCATGATAGGAGCGATTAAAAAAAGGTAAAAAGCAAATTTCATATTGATTCCCTGTGCGTTTAATAAATGATATGATATCTTTAATAAACTCTACGTGCTTCTTATCGGTTTCAGGTGAAGAATTAATTAACGTAACGGCTAGGATTTTTTTCTTATCATATGAATAAGCCAAATCCTTTACAAGTTTTATTTTTTTCTTATCCATACCGAGATTTGTTAATAATTTAAGCGAGTATGTATCTCGAACAGAAAATTCATCACAATTGGATATAATATAGTTCAAATTAGAAATATATTTTTTGTCTTTCAATTCTTTATTTGCCGAAACTGCAAGCCATCTGACCTTTTTATTTTTCTCTAGCATCATTTTTGAAAGTGATATCATCATAGAGGGGGAAGACAGGGGATTGTTTTGAGTTTCATCTAGATGTGCCCCTCCCCCTATAATTAGTTCATCAAAAAAATCTGCTGCTGAAGAAAGGGCTTCAACCGATTTAGGTGCATAATATGCAAAAATACCCGGGAATTGTTTAAAATTATATCTAGGAGATGGGAAGAAAACAACTGATATTTCCGCATTTGAAAAATCGATTATTTTTTTCTTTAAAAGAGTCTCTAACATTAGTTCATCCCCATAATTATAATGTCCATAATAGCCCATAATTAAAATTTGTCTTTTCATTTTATTATGAGCTTCAAATGACGAGCCCAAAAAAGGCTTGGGTTCAACATAATATATGGAATCTTTTGCGGGAGGGGACGCGAATGCAATGAACATATAAAAAGTTATTAACACAAAACACATAAATTTTATTATTTTCATCTTTGCTCCCTTAAACTATATTCTTCTACAATTATATCTTCTTTTGTATATTCTTTCAAAGGTTCTGCAAATACAACAGTGGAAAATAATGATAGCAAAGATAATCCAAATAATTTTTTCATAAAATTCTCCTTTTTCTTTCGAGGCTAGCAAAATTTTTAATGAATTACAAGCTTATTCAAATATTATGTCAATATATTTTTGTAGTTTTTCTTTCAACTCTTCTGTAATGGTAGTTCGATAATTGCAAAGTAGCCCGCACTATTACAAAAATAATGCCCTGATTTTTAGGACATTTTTTCTTTTAAAAACGATGTTACACCCCATGGTTACAGTATTAAAGGGGTGTGATGACTAACCTAAAATCCCACTTTTTTTACCCAACTATTCGTCGTAAAAAATTAAATGAAAAACTTATGTAAAGGAATTAAATAACCATCTGTTCTTAGGTCTTCCTTGCCCTTCACAGCCAAATGTCATAATTTATTGTAAATGGTATATGATATTCATTTTTTAATTAAAGCATGTGCAATATTTTGGCTTAGTCTGGTCAATAACTGACCATATCCGTTTGCTAAATCATCATAGGATTTTCCTATTTGAACAGAATCTGCGAATTTGTTGCGGATAAGTGTTTGACCGGATTTGTTTTTAATGGTGTACCACGCGACCAATTCTGCTTGATCACCTAATATAGCATTCATTTTGACAACTTCCACCGAGATAACTCTGTCAAATTGTTCCAAACCATACTGATTCATTTTGATTTGGGCAGAGGGCAAAAGTGCACTTAAATCTTCCACCAAAACACGTGTCATCAAAACAGAGGGGTTTTCTACCCAGCGATTATATTCGGAAATCACTATTTCAGGTGAATTTTTATTTTGTGTTGCAATTTGCGGACGATCCATATATTTTGGTAATTGGACCCGTACAACCCCCACAAAGGATTTACATGAATTTGAAATACTTGGGCTAGGTTCGCTTGCCAGAGTATAAAACTTGGATGTCTGGCTGGTTCCGAAAACACAGGCCGTTAAAAGAAAGCAAAGTGTTAAAATTTTTAAAAAGCGCATTTTATTCTCCTTTCTTACCTTTTATCAGTGCCTCTGGATGGCGTTCCAGGTAGTCCGTTAAGTTTTGCAAAGATTTGGCCGCATCAGACACATCTTGCAATGTTTTATTGAAGTTTGAAATAGTTTCTTCACTGCTGCCAGCAATTTTTGACATAGTCTTGTCTAAACTTTCTGCACTTTTGGTCATGGCCGGCAATAACACGGGTAATTCTTTTCCTAACAGCTCTGTTATACGATTAAATTGCGTAACGGCTGCTTGTAATTCCAATTTATCTAACCCTTTAGACAGTTCTTCCGTTTTGGATAGAACCGTTGGAATCTGCAAGAAATTTTCTTCATCTCGCCCATGAACTTCTTTAATTTTAGTATCTGGCAACATAACCAACTCAATTCCTAATTGTCCTGTTAACAAACTTTGTGTCGCCAATCTGGCACGTAAGCCCCGTTCAATTAAAGCATTTAACAAATCATCATCCTTTTGCCATATTTTTTCCCACATAGAAGCTTCTTCTGCATCTTCAAACGGATACATCCGAATATAAACGGGTATTTGAAATTGTAAATCTTTTGGATCTGCTACCAAACGGATGCGGATAACTTTACCCACCTCTACCCCTTGAAAGACAACAGGGGAACCTTCTGATAGCCCTTGAATAGATTCGTGAAAATACATAACATAAACACCATCTTCATCTGCGCGTATCTTTTGCCATATGGATTGTCCGATCAATCCGAAAAATAAGGTAAAGCCGATGACCAAAAACAATCCTATTGCTTTTTTATTTGGTTCTTTTTTCATAAGAGACTCCTCTAGTTAAAAATTCATAAACTTGTGCATTGGGCGGATTTTTAAGTAGTTCCTTTGGATTTCCTTTTGCTGATATGGTCTGAATGGTTTTATCCAAAAAGATGCTGTTCTTTCCAACAGCAAACAGCGAAGGCAGTTCATGTGTCACAACAATAATGGTTGTTCCCAAACTTTTGTTGATTTCTAAAATCAAATCATCCAGATTCTTGGAACTGATAGGATCTAATCCTGCCGATGGTTCATCAAAATAAACAATTTCTGGATTCAATGCCAAAGCACGGGCAAGCCCTGCACGCTTACGCATACCCCCACTAATTTCTGACGGATAATAATTTTCAAATCCTGCCAATCCGACTAAGGCCAGTTTAAAGGCAACAATATCATGAATTCTACTTGATCTATATTGTGTATATTGTTGCAATGGTAAAGCCACATTTTCCCCCAAAGTCATTGAACTGAATAAGGCGCCGCTTTGGTATAAAATCCCCGAATGCTTCATTATTTCCAGTTTTTGAGAATTGGTTGCTCGTCCTATTTCAATGTCTTGAATATAAATCTGTCCATTTTGTGGGGGAATCAATCCTGTCAAAGTGCGTAGCAGTGTACTTTTGCCACAACCTGATCCACCCATAATGATAAAAATATCCCCTTTTTGAACATCAAAGGTCAAATTTTTCATAATGGTATTATCACCATAGCCGATATCTAAATTTTCCACATGAATGATTGGATTTTGGTTCATCAGATACCCACCATTTCACAGGCCAAAGTAATCAATCCTGTCATTACAATCATCCATACAATACCATAGACAACCGCATTTGTCGTTGCTGTTCCGACACTGTCGGCATTTCTTCCGCAATTAACCCCAAAATAACATCCACAAAAGGCAATTACCAGACCAAATACAATACCATGGAACACCCCCACCAAAAAGTTTGTCATATTAAATGAATTAATGGTATACTTAATATACTCTGCCAAAGGAATATCCCAAAAAAGAACACAGACAAAACACCCCCCCAGAATACCCATAATATCTGATAGCAAAATTAAAACAGGCATAGAGAGTAGAAGAGCATTTATTCGGGGTAAAACCAAAAAATCCGTTTTAGAAATCCCCATGGTTTGCAAAGCATCCAATTCTTCATTGACTTGCATTGTGCCGATACTGGCTGCATAGGATGCCCCTGTTCTGCCCGCCATGATAATCCCCGTCATAATGGCCCCCATAATACGGGTCATCCCGATAGTCACCAAACTGGCCACATAGATTTGTGCACCAAATGTCCTTAATTGCAATGCCCCCACGAAAGCCAATATCAGTCCTACCATAAAACTGATGAGAGAGACAATCAACACTGCTTTTGGTCCGCAATCGGCCAAAACAAGCCAAAAATCTTTACTGCGATACACTGCTTTACCCATCAGTTGTCGTTTCCAAGAAATCAAACATTAATGAATAAAAAGCCCCCCTTTTTTAACGGATCTGCAAAAAATAATTCCTTTTTCACCAATACGTTCCAAAAATCCCAATCGCTTATTTGTGTTAGTGCGGGGCGTATTTCCAGATTGAAAGGCTAATTTTAACAACCTTTCCATTCCTTCTGGTAAAGACTCAAAAGTGATATTTTCTTTTGAGACGTTTCTTAAAAAGCCATATAATTCAGCGACAAAATCCGTATTCCATGAATCAATTTGTTTACCTAACAACTGAACTTTTTTTCCTTTTAAATCCTGAGCAGAGATATATGTGTGTTTTGTATCATCTAAAACACCCTCCATGGAGATGGTAATTTTATCGCTTTTAATGGTTATATTTATCATATCTGTAAAGTATAATTTATTGAAATTAAAGTCAAGAAAATAATGAAGATCAGACTAGGATTATTGAAAAACATTGACAATTAAGGCCTCTTATGTTATAATTCCGTCACATTTAAAGTTTGAACAAAAGGAAAAAGTTATGAATAATTGGGAAGAATGGCGTCAACCTTGGTATTTGCTGATAAAGAAGAGTGAACACCCGCAGATAATAATTCCTCTCAAACCGGATGTGAAACTTATCTCCGTTGATCCGCATGAATATGATAAGCATTATTATACCCTTCAACAGATTGACTCCGATTTGTTGATTGCTATTGATAATGACGATGTTGTATCGGTAGAAAGAGCCCTAAAGAAAGATAAAATTGATGTTAATACGCCCTATATGATTCCTTCCTGGGAGGTTCCGGATGGCTACACGCCACAACTTCAAACATTTTTACACCGAGCTTTATGGGAACATTCCGAAAATGTCTTTAAATTTTTATTGGACAATGGTGCTAACCCACGTATCCAAGGACATTGTGATGATACAGTTATAAGCAATGTGTTTGACGATCGTCGTAAAGAAGAAGATTTCCTTAAATTTGGAAAAATGTTAGTTGACGCAGGCATGGATATAAAAACAATACAGCAAGAAGCAAAGTATAAAAATGATCAGTCGGCCGTTAAGAAACTTATTAAATACGCTACCCAAAAAAGGCCTCAATTAATATCAAAAAGGAAATCTGCTATTCGCACCCCAAGAAATGTCAGAGTTAAAGATTAAGCAATTTATTCTTCATGTCTTCCGTAATTTTGATCCGATACTGCGCAAATCCAAATAATTCGGTAAATTATTTGTATGCGTAAAGCATTGTATATTTTGTGAAGCAATGGCATTTTGAACAAATTGTTCCGCTTTAACAAAGGAAAAAGAACCGTCTTGTTTTAGTTTTCCTTCTGCATCAATAAAGACAGCACCTTTTGCCACTTTTTCAATTTTTCTCAGTTCTTCAGAAATATTTTCAGGTGAAAGCCCACCCGCATAGCCTTGAAATACACCCTCAAAAAGAGGGGCTTTTCGCATATCAGGAACAATCCCTTCCCCAAATGAATCATCAAATAAGACATCAAAATCTATCCCACGATAATAGGCTTTGTAAATAAAGGGTAAATTTGGTTGGCTGGCCGACAAAATAATTGGATGCTGCGCGACTGCTTTCATTGTTTTTTCAAGAGTCCTTATATGTGGAACTGTTCCTGAAGCAAAATGTTCTCTTCCAATTTTAAAATTGAGCTGTAATCGACCAACAGATGTTCCTATTTTTAGTAAATCAGAAATTTCATTTGGTACTTTTCCATCGCAAAAAGAGACGACAAATCCTTCATTCAAATGAAGTGCAACTCTGCTTTCAATTTTTTCTTTCTCTAATTTTGAAAGTAATTCTTTCAACCATTCAAAACGCGGTGTATGATAGCTGGCTTTTTTGGGAGAACACTGCACACCAAATTCAACATTTTTATGCTCTTTCAGAAATTCTATCGCGTCATTGATATCATTTTTTTCATTGATACCGGAACAAACGATTGTCTTTAAAAACATAAATCCTCCTAATTACTTTGAATAGGATTATATAATATACAAAAGGAAAAGTCAATTTTTCATTTATGTCAAAAACATGAAATATAATAAAATCAAGCTCTTTTGTGATAATAAGCTCGATTTCTGATGAAAAGAGGTGCTTTTTGTGTGAAGTCCAATCGAACCAGTTAAAGCTATTGATTTTAAAAGAACAAGTCGCCTTTTCAGACGACTTGTTCAAAATGGTGAGGGGTATCTTGCCGACCGCGAGCTAAGCTTATTTATTTTTGTAATCATCGAATTATAATGTGCTTAAACCATTTTTCTTGATAACTAACCATTTTTTCAATTTCATCATCTGTTAAATTAACCCCATTTGGAACAACAATCAATTTATCATCATCATCGTTTGTCCTATGTATTATCGCTATACAGGTTCCTTGGAATTCCGTAAGAGGCTTATCCACACCTAAAACATAGGCATCCAACTCCTCTCCATCACCAGATATTGTATCAGGTATATAACCATAATTAGTCAAATACTCAAAACCATGCTTAGGATGCTTTGACCCCAGAGGTCTGTCCATAATCACACGCACATTTTTAGTCAAATAATCCTTTGTAAGCATATCGTAATTCTTTCCTTTTTTTATATCATACAAAGTTATTCCTTTTAATGCAATAAAAAAGTTCGAGTGTTTCAGAGGCTGTTAAAAAGCGCTAAAATCTGAAATGTAATAAAATCAAGCACTTTCAAGATGATGAGTTCGATTGCTCATGAAAATATGCGCCTTTTGTCTGCACTCCAATCGAACCAGCTTAAATGATTGAAAATAAAAGAAAAAGTCGCCTTTTTAGACGACTTGTTCAAAATGGTGAGGGATACCTTGCCGAACGCGAGCTAGTCCATATTGACATAATATTTTTAGTTTGCTAAAATTAGTTCAAGTTTAAAGAGAATAAAATGAAAAAGCTATCAATATACATACTAAATTCACTTTTTTAGTAAAGGAGATGCTATGAAAAATAAAAATTATATTGGTTTGTTGTTTTTAAGTGGTATTTATCTTTTGTATTTGTTTATGTATTCAGCAGATTTAGGTAAAAAACTTTTTTCTGATGGTTTCCTTTTTAGTTTAGGCCCTTTCTATATGATTTGCGCCGGATTACATCAAATTATGATTAGAGGATTAGGTTTAAAGCCCAGCAAAACACTCGTTTTATATGATATCTTAAATTTATTGTTACCGTTTATGTTAAGAGGGGCAGGTGAACTAGCCCCTGTTATTGCCGGCATGTACTATATCATTTCAAATATATTCATGCCACACATAATCCAAAGAGAAAATTCATATAAAATATTAAAAAAAGATTATTCTTTCAAGTATATTATTCTTCTATCTTTAACGGCATGGTTTTGGATACCAATTGCATGGCTGAAAATAACCGATAACAGGTTTTTTAATATTCTGTTAACTTTCTTAGTGTTATATTTCTTTTCATGGTTGAAAGAAAGACAAATACAAAAAGCTACAGATACTCTAGTAGACGGTAAAAAAGCTGTCATGTCAAACACTAAGTTCTATAATATTTTTGCAATTTTTGTTTTATTTTGTTCTATATCCCTGATATTTTTTCCTGATTTTTGGGACTTTTTAATATTATCAGTCCTCATCCCACCATTAGGACTCCTTTATATTTTGTGGTTTATACTTATTTTTTGGAGCTTTAAAAAAATTTTTCCTAAAACAAGTTCCGATATATCATCGTTCTTTAAGAATAGATCCTTTTTGTGGAAACTCTGCTTTTTACTTGTGTTGGCGTTTCTATCTCCTGTGCTAATTCTTTTTATCTCTTTTATTCAAGAGATAATTGCATCAATCAAATAAATACCCACAAGTCTCCAACCACAGATCCATGCTTGAATTGTACTTAAATCACCTCTAAAAGTTCGAGTGTTTCAGAGGCTGTTAAAAAGCGCTAAAATCTGAAATGTAATAAAATCAGCTACTTTTGAGATGATGAGTTCGATTGTTGATGAAAAGAGATGCTTTTTGACTTCGTTCCAATCGAACCAGTTAAAGCTATTGATTTTAAAAGAACAAGTCGCCTTTTCAGACGACTTATTCAAAATGGTGAGGGATATCTTGCAAAACGAGGACTAAAAAGGGCATTCTAAGTAAATATAAAAAAACAAAATTTGAATAAGATGATATCATTGATATGAGTCGGTATAGTTTAAAAATGTCCGTTCCAAAATTTTCGTCTGGCATAATCAAAGATATTTTGATTCGACTTTTCCTGCGACTGAGGCTTTCTTTCCGGAGAAGAAACCTCTAAATGTCTTTCTCGCATAGTGTCTTCCGTGACCAGATGTCCATTTTTATATATTTTATGTATTTCTGTAGCCTTATCAATCATCGGAACCATCATCCCTTCCCGAGTCCTTTTCCATCCTTGCTCAATGTGAATATACTCTCCATCTAAGACCCCATTTTTTTTAAAGCCGGCTTCTTTTAATTGCCCTTCCTTTAAACTTGGATCGGAAAAATAAGTTTTGAACTCTCCAGCTCGAAAATCATTTTTTGTGTATTCATCTTTCAACTGCAGAGGTTCACGCAACATCCCTTCTGCAATCAATCGTCCTTCACAAAATACTGAATGTTTCATTTCCCCATTGGGTTGTCTTTCTCCAAACAACTGTATTTTTTTACCTGATTGTGTAATTTCCTCCCGATTGAAATGGATTTTTTCACCATGACGGTATACCCCATCTTCTACGATATTTTTGCCTGTTTTATCATAGATGATATAGCGTCCGTTTTTTTCACCTTGATGAAAATTTTCCCATTTCTCTCGTGTTCCATCTTCCCGATAAAGTGTTCTATCGCCTTCGATTTCCCCATTTTTCTTATTCATTTTGGCTTTTGTATTTCCATTCGTCCAAAAGGACTCATAAGGGCCATCTTCCACACCATCTTTAACATTATAAATAGCCTTTACAGTACCATCCGAGTTACGTTCAGTAACCTCACCACTTATAATTGTTTGTTTATATTCTGATGTCATACGAACCCCCATAATGCTATTATAACATATTAAGAAAAAATGTCAAATTTTTCTTAAATTCAAAGAATATTTTTAAGATGTGAAACATAATAAAATCAGCGACTTTTGTGATGATAAGTTCGATTGCCCGCGAAAATTGTGCTGGGATTGTAAATTGCGGGGCAATTTATCCCTCATATTTCGGGACCGCCTACGGCGTCTACTCGGCGGGGCCTCGTATCGAACATGGGTTTGTCCACCTCGGCACCCTCTATTTATAAAAAAACACCCCACATGGGGGCGTTTTTTTATAAATGGTGAGCGTGCTGGGATTCGAACCCAGGGCCACCTGATTAAAAGTCAGGTGCTCTACCAGCTGAGCTACACACTCATTACCGCGAGCTGCGCAGGGATTATAGCAAAATAAAAATCCCTTGTCAAGACTTTTTTGCATACTTGACAGATTTTTAATAATGGTGGCAAAATAAGAGGGGTAGAGAGTATTTTTTGACCGAAAAGGAACTAGAAAGGCACAAAATTATCATCAAAAACAATAATAGTCAACATTTGTACATCCGTAAAGCCGGTGAAAAATTATTGAAATAACACTGTTCAATTGACAAATTTGTGAAATATGCTATAATAAAAGGAATAAAGGAGGTAAGAGCATGTCAATTTCCGATCGATTAAAAAAAGTGGCAATGATGGGGGCCTTAGGGGCATCACTGATAGCACCACAAGCCCGTGCTCAACAGGCCGAATCCATTGGTAAAGCCCCCGATAGAATAGAGCAATCTGCCACCACAAATTGGACTTGGGGAACAGATGCTCACTCCATGCATGCCAAAGCCGTATATGACAGTCTGCCTGCCGAATACAAAGCTTTTGCCGGAAAATCCTTTATGGAACGGTTTGAAATGAAAGAGGAGTGGGAACAGCGGGATTTTTTAAAACGCGATCACAAACGATCGGCTATTTTAAGACAGAATCCCAATGCAACCATTCGGGATTTTTCCCCCAATACCAGCATCCCTAATCTAAAATTAGCCAACTTTCCGACAGGAGAAGGATCTTATGACCTTAAAATTATTCAAGAGCAAGCCGAAGGCAAATTGACTTACGAGCAAGCCATGATGGCACAAGACATGATCAATTTGGGACGGCCTTTGGCAACCGTGAATAAAAATATGTCATATGCGGATCAATTAAAAGAATGTGGCTTAGATATCATGGCAAGAGTAGCCAATGGCACACGATTACACGATTTATCCGCACGGGATATGTCTATCTTTGTAGCACAGGATCAAAATGCCGAAAGATTAAATGATCAAAATGCCGATGCGCGCCGCGATTTGCGTATTCGCCTTGCACAAGAGGATGTGGAAGAAATGGATAAAAATTCCAGTTTTCTGGGTAACCTTTTTGCCACAAAAACACGCCGCTTAACCGAAGAGGAAACAAAAGGAAAATTTCCCACAGAAACCCTTAACGGTAAAGTTGTCGGCATTCGCCAACCGAATGAAGTGACTTATAGCATTCATGATGAAATCACGCGTAAGGTCGCAGGTAAAATTGACATTGAAGAGAAAGAAGCAAGCATCCGCATGAAAAACGCGCGGACCGACCGATAAAAAAACACCCCATTGCAAAACGGGGTGTTTCATTTTGCGAAGAAAAATTATTTCAAAGAATCTTTCAACACTTTACCGGCTTTAAACTTCGGAGATTTGCAAGCAGCAATCTTGATTGTTTTGCCTGTGGCCGGATTACGTCCCGTACGAGCCGGACGCTTTGCAACAGACCATGTACCGAAACCGGTCAATTGAACAGAGTCATTCTTTTTCAAAGCCTTTGTAATCACTTCTGTAGAAGCACCGATCACTTTGGAAGCAACAGTTTTGGGAACGCCAGCAAATTTAGCAACGGCATCAATGTATTCAGTTTTATTCATAATCAATTTTCCTTTCTTTAATATTAAAGTTATGAAGGATTTCATACCCTTCGCTTGATATCCTTAACGATTTTTTTCAAAAAGTCAACACATAAAATGCATTTTTTTGCATAAAAATGCATTTTTTTGTATTTTTTTGAGGTATTTTCCTGTTTTCACGCTTCCTAAGCAAAAAAAATTCACTCTGAATCATCGGATTTTAGTGCCTGACGTGCGATATCATAAGAAAACCCTGCCCGTGCCAAAGATGCCATATCTTTTTCCCAGAATCGGGACCGATCGGCGGTCGGCCGAAAAGGGCCAATCCTTTTGCGTTCCACAAACCTCTTAGCCCGTGTTTCTTCATTAGATTCCATACACCTTAAAATATCACGGACCTGTTCTGGTTTTATACCGGCCAACGCCAACTTGGCGCACATAAATGATTCGGATTTACCCTGTTGAACCAAAGCCCGAATTTGGTTTTCCGCATATCGTTTATCGTCAATATAGGCATTATCCCGTATCCGTTTTAGGACATGTTCTATCCATTCTGGTGTTTCGGCCGGAATATCCTCTCCCTGCATTTTTAAGCGTCTAACCCGCCGATTAAGCATTTGGCGCATTTTTTGCTCAGATGTTTCATACTGAGACAGGTAAAACAAAGCCATATTCATTAATCTTTGTTCGGTCAGAGCCTTGGGCATTGACAAAAATCCTTTCGTCCTTTATAATACACGAAAAG
This sequence comes from Pseudomonadota bacterium, assembly GCA_034184445.1. Lineage (GTDB taxonomy): Bacteria > Pseudomonadota > Alphaproteobacteria > CAAHEQ01 > UBA3637 > CALXZG01. The sequence goes on from JAXFZX010000111.1 coordinate 16,045, forward strand.
AAAGGAAATTGCAAATGGATATTATAAAATCTTTCATGCTGGAAAACGGTCTATTTAAAGGATCTTTTATCGCGGCGGATAAAACCGTTGCAGATATTTGGAATAAACATCAATATCCTGATGTTTTGCGTCCTATTTTTGCTGACGCTGTTTTGGTGGCTCTTGCCCTATCTGCGGGAATTAAATACCAGGGTGTCTTTTCCCTTCAAATAAAAGGGGATGGACCGATTTCACTTTTGTATATAGATATAACCACAGATAAAAAAGTTCGGGGATATATGACTGTTCGTGATGATGCCGATTTATCGGACAAAAAAACTTTATCTGACTTATTCGGCCGGGGACAACTCATTTTCTCGGTGGCGGGATTGGGACAAGAACCCTATCAAGGCGTGGTCGCTTTAACCCAAAAAACATTAACGGAAACGGTAAAAGACTATTTTCGCTTATCCGAACAGATTGAAACCGATCTTGTCCTATCTCATCATCGGGAAGAGGGGCGATGTATTTTAATTCAGCGTATGCCCAACATGGCCGGAGTCTCATCAGATCAAGCTACTGACTTATGGGAAACTGTATCGGTTTTATTGAACAGCGTGCGCCCCCAGGAATTGTTTTCCGACTTATCTCCGGACGAAATTTTATTTCGGCTGTTTCACGCCAATCAGCTAACTGTCTTTGAACCGACAACTCCCATTTTTGAATGCCGATGCTATCGCGGAAAAATGGAAAATTTCCTAAAAAAAATGCCACAACAGGAACGAATTACTTTATATAATGGGGATGCCACCATAGATGTTTCCTGTCAATTTTGTGGTGAAAAATATACATTCACAGCCCAAGATTTAGGTGATGCAGACATCATCAATCATCAAATGCCTAAGGGGATAGCATGAAGATACGACCCAAAACCATCTTTATTACCGGTGCTTCCAGTGGCATCGGTAGAGCCTTAGCCATTCGGTATGCGGGTTCGGGCCAAACTTTGTTCTTGTGCGGACGAAATCAAAAACGATTGGAACAAGTGGCAAACATTTGTCGCCAAAAACAAGCCAATGTGCATACTTTCCAATTTGATGTGCGGGACCCTGTGGCCTCTGCCGAGGCAATTACAAAAGCGGATTTAATCTGCTCCATAGACTTAATTATCGCGAATGCCGGTGTATCGGCTGGGGTTCTGGGTATGGACGAAACACCCGTTTCCGGTAGGACTATTTTTGAGACCAATATTTTTGGTGTTATCAATACAATTTTGCCCATGATTGAAAAGATGAAATCTCGGCGTCAGGGACAAATCGCAATTCTCAGCTCTTTATCCGGCTATCGCGGTATGTCCAGTTGCCCTTCCTATTCGGCGTCCAAAGCATGTGTTAAAGCATGGGGTGAAGCCCTATGGGGCAGTTTGCGCCCTTATGGCATTCGTGTGACAACAATATGTCCCGGATTTATTGAAACACCCTTAACGGACAAAAATAAGTTTAAAATGCCTTTTTTAATGCCCGTAGATAAGGCAGCCGATATTATTGTCCACCGATTAGAAAAATGTCCCCCCTTAATTGCATTTCCATGGATAATGGCATTGGGTGCATGGCTTGGCAGCGTATTGCCGGCCCGAATTATTTTACCAATCTTAGGGAAACTCCCCCAAAAAGAAACAACGAAGGAGAAATGTTCACAAAATGAAAAAACATTTTAAATTTCAACCTTTAAAATCATGGTGGGGAGGTTTAAAGCATCTATTTGAAAAATTTACATTTTTTAATAAATTTAAAGACAGGATTAAGCGCATTTTTGAACCGAGTGGAAGAGGTACCTGTTCCCTGCAACAACCCACTGATTTTTTGGGATTCCCAAAAGACTCACAACAATCACCCACCATTAAAATTTTAGTTGCTTACCACAAACCGGCACCTTTAATACAAAACGATATTTATACCCCAATCCATGTTGGACGAATGATTTGTCAATTGCCATCAAAGGATGGAGAGCTTTCACAGAATGATTTAAAGTGGCTAACATCAAATATGATTGGGGATAATACGGGTGATCATATATCGCACCTTAATCGGTATTTTTGTGAATTAACCGCCCATTATTGGGCATGGAAGAACTACAATACATTGGGGAATCCTGAGTATATCGGATTTTCCCATTATCGTAGGGTATTACCCTATGATTTTTCCAATTTAAATGATGATACGGATATTTACACTTTGTGTATCAAATGGAACGGTTCAACGAATGGCAAATCATGTGAACAACATGATATTCTGGAACATATTGTTTACAATTTTCAAACGACACAACCCGATATGTATCGTATAGGGCAAGCCTATTTAGCCTCAGATAGAGGGTATTATTGTAATATGTTTGTAATGAAAAAAGAATTGTTTTTTGATTTCTGTAAATGGATTTTTCCAATTTTGATGCAAAACGGTAATTTTGAACCGCGTGGAGTCGGATACATAGCCGAACGCTTAACAGGTATTTGGATTACATATCAAAAACAGCAGGGAAAAATAATCAAAGAATTATGGAAAATAGATATTAAAAACACCAACGAGTCCCTTAAAGAATTATCAGAGCATCATATCCCATTTATTCCGTTAGATTCAATGAGTTAGATTTAGCGACAAAAAAAGCATCACCACTGTGGGCGATGCTTTGTCAAACACTTATTTTTCATAGATAACAATATCTTCTATGATCCATTCGGTATCACTGGCGGGATAGTAAATGATATCCACATAATCATCTTCAACCAAAATCGGCTGACGGGCTTTATTATGCCCCAAATGATTTTTGTGCTCGGATGAAGATTTAACCCGCTTACGATAGGTTGTATCCGGTGTCGTTTGCATAGTGTGTTGAGAACCAGATGAATCTTGAATAGTCACTAAATTCCCGTTTGTTTTCACAACCTTGCCACTAGCCGTTTCGGCACAAGCCGATAGTCCCATTAACAATGCCGCCGAAGCGATACTTGCAATCACTAATTTTTTCATGTTTGTTCCTCCTAAAAAGTAAAAGCACTGATTATATAATGTATAAAAAACCGATGCGCCAGTCACCTTTCGGATAGGTTGAGAACTCAGCCCCCCAAACCCATTTGTCCCAATGATTGCAATGGTGCAATCTAAAATTAGTTTAAAGGAGATTTTTATGACATATGGAACAAGATACCCCACATTAGCTTTC
>JAXFZX010000112.1:0-14002 GCA_034184445.1 Pseudomonadota bacterium
CGTGTTCACGCCGGTCTTGACGTCATAGACCTCGAAATCCGGCGGGAAGTTGAGCTTGGGCGCTTCCAGCAGGGCTACGTTGCCCTTTCCGGACACCGTGACAATGAGTAGAAGGGACTTCTAGAAATTCAGGATGAGGGTGCTCAGCTGGTGGCTCTTGATATCGGGGTAAAGCCCAAACAAGATGTCTTTGATTTTTGTGCGGGTGCCGGCGGAAAGAGCCTGATATTTGCACAAATGATGGAAAATAGGGGCTTTATTCAAGCTTATGATGCTGCCCCCAAACGGCTTTTTGAGCTATTAAAGCGCGCTAATCGGTGTCATATATCTATCATCAAGATTGTCACGAAACTGCCCGAACCATATAAAAAATTTGACCATGTTGTTGTTGATGCACCGTGTACGGGAACGGGCACATGGCGTCGTATGCCAGACATGCGGTGGAAATTGAATGAAAAACAATTGGCAAGCATTGTGAAATTACAAGGTGAAATTTTAAATCGTGCCGAACGATTTGTCAAATCTGGCCATTATTTATCATACATTACCTGTTCACTAACCCTTGATGAAAATGAACAGCAAATAGAATCTTTTTTAAGAGCGCATCCCAATTATGTGGTATTAAAGGAAAAACGATATTCTCCCTACCGGACGGGAACGGATGGTTTTTACTTGTGCGTAATGCAAAAAAGGTAAATCGTTATCTGGTTTAATCGTTATACACGCACCAAATGCACATCTATCAAGGGATGCTTTCCGTATTGTTCATCTAAAAATTTCCGAATAACGGCGCGTACACATTGATCAACCTGTGTATTGAAAAGGGCTTCACTAGCTGATAATTTTGATATTCTTTCTTTAATGCGCATAATCAGATCCTGCTTGGATTCATCCGAATCCAATAATCCAAAAGAGGATAATTGCGGTTCACCCAAAATAGAACCGGCCTGATCTACGACTAGGGTAATGACAATAGAACCTTCATCCATCATTTTCCGGCGTTTTCGTATAACCTCTGCATCTAATTTTAGGACTTGTTTTCCATCTACGGCTAAGATACCGGTTGGTACTTCTCCTATAATTTCCGGTTGCTCATTGAGGGTTAAGACTTCCCCGTCCTCTAATGCGAAAGCATACTTTGCTCCCCATTTTTTAGCTAATGCAACATGTTCGTTTAATTCTAGCGATTCACCATGGACGGGTAGGGCAATTTCCGGTTTCAAAAGGTCATACATTTTTTTCAAGTCTTTCCCCGCATAGTGTCCTGATACATGAACCAAATCTTCACGATCGGTAATGATTTTGCATCCTTTTGCTTTTAATTTTCGTTGTAGTAGGGCAATTGCTTTTTCATTCCCCGGAATAATTCGGGATGAAAATATCACCACATCATCCGGCCCTAAATAGACCGAGTTTTTAACAGGTGTTATAGTTGCTAAACTGGATAAAGCCGATCGGGCTTCACCTTGACTGCCGGTGCAGATATAAAGGACAGAGCCAGTTGGACGTTCCAATGCTTCCTGCTCGGATAAAAATTCGGGCATGTCTTTAAAGTATCCAACGGCCCGCGCCGCGGCATCAATGCGCCATAGACTTCTTCCCATTAAGCAAACATCCAAACCATTATCCCGGGCGGCTTCGTATATTCCCTTGACGCGCGCCACATTTGAGGCAAAACAGGTGACGGCAATTTGCTTACCTAAATGCTCTTTAATCAATTCCGTCAGCCTATTTTGAACATCCGATTCGGTTTTATCGGTTGATTCACCAAAGATGTTTGTGGAATCGCACACCATGGCCAAAACCCCTTCTTGACCAAGTGCTTTTAGAGTTTTTTCATCCATTTTCTGATTAAGTATCGGATCTGTATTGAGTTTCCAATCCCCTGTATGCAGGACAAGCCCTTCTTTTGTGCGAATAGCCAAAGCATTGGCTTCGGGGATTGAGTGATTCATGGAGATAAATTCAACTTCAAACGGATCTAAGTCAATAGAGTCACCCCGTTGCACGACATGTGTTTCCGCGCGTCCCAAAAATCCGGCTTCATTTAATTTGCTTTCAATTAATTCGTGGGCAAACGGGGTTGCGTAGATGGGACACCCCAAATCGCGCCACAGGTATGATATGGCCCCGATATGATCTTCGTGAGCATGCGTAATGACAAGACCCACAATGTCATTTTTTTTATCGGCTAAAAAAATGGGATTCGGCAATAATACATCCACACCTGGTAAGCCATCTCCTGGAAATCCGATTCCGCAATCCACTAAAAGCCATTTTCCCCGATATCCATAGGCAAAAAAATTCATACCAATACCGGTTGCTCCCCCTAATGGAATAAAAACAAGTTTGTCTTTGGGAATAGTTATATTTTCAACATTATTCATATCAGTTATCCTAAATTAAAAAAACATCTCCGGCAGTGATTTTATGAATGATTTTGTCCGGAGTTTCCAAAATCAATTCCCCTTGCGGGCTGAATTCCTTAAAAAGGCCACGGATGGTTTGATGGGCCAGATGCACCTCTATTATTTTTCCTAATCCGCAGGCATGTCGTATCCATTTTTCCCTGATGATATTGAACTGATTATTGGCCAATAACAATATATTATCCGCCAATGCCGATAAGATTTTTTCCGTTAAATCATGTAGTGATATTTTGTTTTCCAAACAGGCCGTTTGATACATCATGCCATGTGTCGGAGCCACCACAACATTGACCCCAATACCGATGACGACGGTTTGAATATCTGTTTTCTCCAATAGGATACCAGCAACTTTTCCCCCGTTTAATAAGATATCATTCGGCCATTTTAATGAAACGGGAAAATCGGATAAAGCCTCTATAACCGAAACACCGGCCACAAAGGACATTAACGGTGTTTTATCCCCCAAATCCGCGACTACCGCCGACAGGTATAAGTTGCCTTTGGGGCTTTTCCAAATCCGTCCGTATCGTCCATGCCCCCCCGTTTGGGATTTTGCGATGACCACACTTTCAGCCGGAAGGGATTTTGCAATTTCATTGGTGCTTGAAACCGTATCAAATTGTTTTATTTGCCATTTCATGGGCAAATATATAGCATATTTTTAAAAAATAATCAAGAAAATCCTTGATTTTAGATTTAAAATAGGCAATAGTAATATCACTTTATAACTTAAATCAGGGGAGAAAATATATGAAAAAATCTGTTTTATTGGGTTGCATTGCTACCTTTGCATTGTCTGCATCAATCGCATCGGCTGAGGTTATAACGCCTTCATCGGATGAGGTTAAAACTGCCTTTGCTTCATTTTTGAATACACAGACACAAGCGGGCACTTTGTTTGATTTGGATAAAATGACGGTCACGGCTCAAGGAAATGGTTTTGATATTTCCATTCCAGCCATCTCGGACGGACAGATGAAATTATCCGCTCAAACGGTTCATTTAACATATGCAGGGGATTTTAATAACCATGCACAATATAAAATAGAATCCCCGTTTGAGGCTGTTCAAAATTTGATTAAGGAGATATTGCCTAATGCGGCTATAAATGCCGAATCGGCCGAATTAACAACCGTTTGGGTGCCGGCATATAATATTATTTCCAAAAACTCTCAAAACATAAAGGGGTTAAAAGTATCAATTCCCAATATGCTGGATTTATCCGCAGGATCATTGATATCGGATTCTTTGGCGCGGGTTGTTGGCACGGATAAAATGGATTCCGCGAACACCAGCGATGGACGTGATATTCAAGTTTCGGTAGAAAACGGGGTTGTCGTTGTTCCGTCTTTTTCGTATGAATCCATTTTGACAGGATCCGATATTACATCTGATCCGATTCAACAGATGCTGTCTTGCGATAACAATACGGTCAAATATACTGTTCCTGATGTTCAATTGAAAATGCAGGGGGCATCGGCTCCAATGGGATCATTTTCAATTGTAGGGCAGGGATCATACCAAAATGAAGTTTTGCGTTATGAAAGCAAAATTTCTAATATAAATTCGCCGACTCTGGGGGCATTCGCACCGGCAGCACTAGTTCCGGATGAAATTTCTGTGGATTTAAGTTTTGAAGGTGTCCCCAAGACCGTTTTATCCCAATTGGTTGAGCGGGCACAAGATAAAACCTTCACAGATCAAGATGTTCCTTTGTTAAAGCAGGCTATGGATACCGGTATTATTCGGATCAATCGGATAGAAGCCAAAAATACTCTTGCCGGTATTGCGGTATCGGGGACGATTCGGTTGCAACTGGAAAATGCCGAAACAGTGACAACGGTTGATGGTATTCAGGAAAATTTAAAGCCTGATATTGATGCCAAAGTAGTTATTACCAATTTGGATAAAATTTCACCTGAGCCTAAGGTAAATCAGGACCGATGTGATCTTGCGACACAACAGGTGCAAACAATTGATATGTCCGCGCCTGATGCGGCTTCGCAAAAGAGTATGGCTGAAATGCAGCGAGATATGGCATGCTCTCCCCAAGGTGGTCCATTGGATATGGTGCGTCCATATTTGGATATGAATAATCGTGTGGTCGGTACGGATGGTACAACGACAGATACATTGATTATTTCCTTTGATGGAGATGTATTAACCGTAAATGGACATAAGATTCAATGACACCAGACGAATTATTTGATAATTTTTCCTATTTAACCGAATGGGAAGATAAATATCGGTATTTGATAGAATTGGGGGATTCTCTTCCCCCATTTCCCGATTCGGATAAGACCGAGGCTCATCGGGTTGATGGTTGCCAATCTCAGGTTTGGTTTACGGTTCAAAAACAAGGAGAGGCATACTATTTTAATGCCACCAGTGATGCCCATATTGTCCGTGGGTTAGAGGCTGTTTTGATTACACTTATAAACGGTAAAACAGCTTTTGAAATTCGTGATTTGGATTTAGAAGGCGCATTTGTCAGACTTGGTCTTGGGGAACATTTATCCCCAACGCGTCGCAACGGCTTTTTCGCCATGATTGGACGCATTAGAGAAATAGTTTCTTAACCTCCTTTGTATTAAAGGTATTCCCCTTTTCATCGGTCATGCGAACGATTCCCCCGTTTTTATCCAAATCAAAAACGAATCCGCCCGCATCAATGATTTGCCGATGATGCAGATGCTTCCTTTCATTCCATGAAAAGTTATGCTTAATCCTTTCACCTAAACGGGTTTTAGGCATAAAATCACATGCTTCGTGGTATTGTTTGTCCTTCATAAATCACTCCTTACATAAGAATATATTAAAAAAGAGTCAAAGTCAAACTTTTTCTTTCTTTTTTATTTGGAATGTGCCATACTTTTTTAAAAGGAGAATGATATGCCTAAATCCCAAAAGATTATACCTACAATGGATGAAATTATATCCTATCTGGAAACACAAAATCGTCCGATGAATAAGCGAGAACTTTCACGTGTCTTTGGCTTAAAAGGAGATGATCGCATTTCTTTAAAAAAGATGATACGCGAATTAAAAACAAAAGGATTAGTACATTCCGAATCAAGGGGAAAGAAAATAGTTTTACCTGATTCGCTACCCGAACGGTTGGTGGTTGAGGTGACTGGTGTAGATTCTATGGGGGACATGATTGCCCGCCCATTTGAGTGGCCTTCTGATTCACCTATGCCTCAAATTATAATCATAAAGGATAAATTATCTCCTGCGGTCGGTATCGGTGATGTGGTCCAAGTTTCATTAAAACCAGCAGGTGCCAGAATCTATCATGCCCAAACGCTTCGTCGGGTTATGGTAGGGGATAATCAAATGGTTGGTGTTTATGAAAATGGTAAAATTTATTCGGTTGACCGGCGTTTAACGCAGGCTTTTTCTTTGACTGGTATCCCCAAAAACATTATTTTAGAAAACAGAGATTTGATTTTGGCAGAAATTCCCCCTGTTCGTGTTTCAGCTCCACAGGCTTTTTTTGTGCGCAAAATCGGAACGGCGGATGAGGCCTATGCTGCCACCTTAATTTCTATCTATTTACATCATTTGCCGGTTGCATTTACGGAACTTTCCGAAAAACAAGCCGCGCGGCTAACTGTTCCCAAAATAGGTAAAGAACGGGTTGATTTGCGGTCTATTCCTTTTGTGACGATTGATGGTCCCGATGCCCGTGATTTTGATGATGCCGTTTGGGCAGAACGAGATACAAACCCTAAAAATACCGGTGGTTTTCATGTGATGATCGGTATTGCAGATGTTTGTTTCTATGTGCGCCCCGGTACGGCCTTAGATACCGATGCCCGATTGCGAGGCAATTCCGTTTATTTTCCGGATCGGGTTATTCCGATGCTACCAGAAACAATTTCCAACGGCGTTTGCTCTTTAAAACCGAATGAGGATCGGGCGGCGTTGGTGTGTGAAGTTTGGATTGATAAAAACGGGGTAAAAATTAAACATCGCTTTTTGCGGGCATTAATTCGTTCTGCGCGTCGTTTGACCTATGATGAAGTCCAATCAGCTTTGGATCATAAGACTCCGATTCAGGGGTTAGAAAATGAAATTTGTGATTTGGCAAGTGCTTATCAGGTTCTTAAAAAAAATCGGGATAAACGAGGTGTTTTGGAAATAGATGTCCCCGAAAGGCAAGTTATTTTAAATGCCCGTGGTCAGGTTGCCGGTATTCATTTTCGTCATCAAACCGAAAGTAATCGTTTAATAGAAGAGTTGATGATTTTGGCAAATGTTGCTGCGGCTGAGACATTAGAGGAAAAGGGAATCCCCGTTATGTATCGCGTGCATGATAGACCCTCCTTTGAAAAGGCACTTCACTTATCGAATTATTTGATGGGGCTTGGACAGCGGATTCAGTTGTCCGATAATCCAACGGCTCGGGATTTTAATGCTATTTTAAAGAAAGCCAAAGGAAAACCTCTTCAAAAAACAATTAACGAATTGGTCCTTCGGTCTCAGTCTCAGGCCTGTTATTCGCCCGAAAACATTGGCCACTTTGGGTTGGCCTTGGCACGGTATGCCCATTTTACTTCACCTATTCGCCGGTATGCCGATATTTTAGTGCATCGCGCATTGATTAAAGCCTTAAAATTTGGAGAAGGTGCCTTAACCGATGAGGAGGTTGATTATTTTGAAGATATAGCTCATCACATTTCCGCAACAGAACGTCAAGCGGCCAGTGCCGAAATGGATGCGCAAGATCGTTATGTGGCCCTTTATTTTTCAGATCGAGTCGGTCAAAAATTTAACGCCCGTATATCATCTATAACGGCCTTTGGGATATTTGTATCCGTGGATTCTATGGGGGCAGAAGGTTTTGTGCCACTATCATCCATATCAGGTGATTATTATGAGTATGACGAACGGACTCAGCAATTAATAGGTCGGGCTACCGGCAAAATATTTTCATTGGGTCAAAAAGTGCGCTGTGTATTAAAGGAAAGTGTGCCCGTGACCGGTGGATTAAAATTCCAAATAATTTCGTCATGAATGGTGTTAGACCCCTTCTTTTTTCTTGACTTTTGGATAAAAAAAAGGCTATTATACCGATTACTAAAAAAAGGAGTTATCATGAGCTTTAATCAGCAAACAATTAAGACAATAGCCAACTTGGCACGTCTGAAATTTCCCGAAGATAGGGAAGAAAAATTTATGCAGGATCTGACCGGTATTTTGGATTGGGTTGAACAGTTGAAAGAGGTTAATGTTGACGGTGTTGAACCGTTGGTTTCTGTTTCTCCGCGCCAAAGCGCGAGTGCTATTCGGACCGACAAAGTCACCGATGGCGGATTACAGGCCGAATTGATGGCTAATGCCCCCGAATCAGTTCAAGGTTTTTATGAAGTGCCAAGAATGGTGGAGTAAAAAATGACAGACTTAATTAATTTACATATTTCCGAAGCATTGGAATTATTGGATAAAAAAGAAATTTCATCGGTGGAGTTGACAAAAGCACATCTGGCGGAAATGGAAAAAGCCCGCTTTTTAAATGCCTATATTACCGAAACGCCGGAAAGGGCACTATCGGATGCGGCGGCTTCCGATAAACGGCGTGCGAATGGGGAAACATTGGGTGCGTTGGATGGTATTCCCATTGCCAACAAAGATCTTTATTGCACAAAGGGTATTCGTACCACGGCCGCCAGTAAAATTTTATCTAAATTTGTACCTCCTTATGAATCAACTGTGTCTCAAAAATTAAAAGATGCCGGTACGGTTATGCTCGGTAAAGTCAATACCGATCAGTTCGCTATGGGCAGTTCCACAATGACAAGTTTTTTTGGCGTCACCAAAAATCCGTGGACGGATGAAAATGGGGAATATGGGCTGATTCCTGGGGGGTCTTCTGGCGGATCGGCAGTAGCTGTATCGGCGGGACTTTGTATGGGGGCAACGGGCTCTGATACGGGGGGATCTATTCGGCAACCGGCTTCTTATTGTGGAATCACAGGGATAAAGCCGACTTATGGCAGATGCTCTCGCTATGGAATCGTGGCTTTTGCATCTTCATTGGATCAGGCCGGTCCCATGGCGCGATCGGTTAAGGATTGTGCTCTGATGCTTCACGAAATGGCAGGGGCAGATCAATTCGATTCAACCGTAGCAGAATTACCGGTTCCCGATTATGCCGGGGCATTAACCGGTGATATTCGGGGTAAGAAAATCGGTATTCCCCGTGAATATAGACCCGATGGCCTGAATGCAGAGGTCGCCAAAATTTGGGATAAAGGTATTGAGTTTTTAAAAAATGCCGGTGCCGAAGTGGTGGATATTTCACTTCCCCATACAAAGTATGCTCTTCCTGTCTATTACATCATTGCGTGTGCTGAGGCTTCATCAAACCTATCCCGATATGACGGGGTTCGTTTTACAACGCGTGTTGACGGAAAAACATTGGATGAAATGTATGAAAATACGCGAACTGATGGTTTTGGAGCCGAAGTTATTCGCCGTATTTTATTGGGAACCTTTGTGCTATCGGCCGGCTTTTATGATGCTTATTACACACGGGCACAACGGGTCAGACGCCTGATTTATAACGATTTTATTGAAGCATTTAAAACCGTTGATGCCATACTGGTGCCGGCGGCACCGACACCGGCTCTGTCATACGAAGCCTTTAAAAATATGTCTCCGGTTGACAGTTATTTGGGTGATGTGTTCACAACACCATCATCGTTGGCGGGTGTCCCCTCGTTATCATTGCCAATCGGGCTTTCGGATAAAGGGCTCCCCATCGGGCTTCAAGTGATCGGTAAACATTTTGATGAAAACACGGTCTTTCAAATTTCGGAAGTTTTGGAAAAATCGGCCGGCTTTAATTTAAATCCGCATCGGGTGAAAGGATAAAACATGTATACAATTCAAGGAAAAACAGGCGATTGGGAACTTGTTATCGGATTGGAAGTTCATTGTGAAATTTTATCGGAATCTAAGGTTTTTTCGGGTGCATCAGCCAAATTCGGGGCCGAACAAAACACACAAGTATCATTTATTGATGCCGGCTTTCCCGGAATGTTGCCAAGGGTGAATGAAAAATGCATTGAACAGTGTGTTAAAACCGGTTTTGGCCTTAATGCCAAAATCAATAAATATTCGCGTTTTGACCGCAAAAATTACTTTTATGCCGATTTGCCACAGGGCTATCAAATTTCACAACTTTATTATCCGATTGTCGGTGAAGGATTTATAGAGGTGACAACCGACGAGGGCACGCGTAAAATCGGTGTGGAACGACTTCATCTGGAACAAGATGCCGGTAAATCCATCCATGACATGGTGCCGGGGAAAAGTTTAATTGACTTAAACCGATCGGGTGTCGGCCTTATGGAAATTGTATCAAAACCCGATATGCATTCTCCGGCCGAAGCTGGCGAATACTTGCGTCAACTGCGTGCGATTGTCAGGGCACTAGGCACTTGTGACGGTAATATGGATGAAGGTTCTATGCGCTGTGATGTGAATGTATCGGTGCGTAAAGTCGGTGAAACAGATTTACGTCCGCGGGCTGAGGTTAAAAATGTGAACTCCGTGCGTTTTGTGATGCAGGCGATTGAGATTGAAGCCCAACGTCAAATTGATATCTATGAATCGGGTGGCATGTGCCGTCAGGAAACGCGCCTGTTTGATTCGGTGAATATGGAAACGCGTCCCATGCGCAGTAAAGAAAACGCAAACGATTATCGTTATTTCCCCGATCCGGATTTGTTGCCGGTGGAACTTTCTGATGAATATATTGAAAACATTCGTAAAAATCTGCCCGAATTGCCCGAGGCCAAGAAAAAGCGTTATGTATCAGAGTTGGGTTTGACACCCTATGATGCCCATGTGTTGACTTTGGATAAGGAAACATCTGCTTATTTTGAATCGGCCATAGAGGGTAGGGACGCTAAAAAAGTTGCCAACTGGGTTATGGGGGATTTGTTTGCTTATTTAAATAAGAATGGCAAGTCTATTATGGATAGTCCTATTAAAGCGAAAGATTTAGGGGCTTTGGTGGGGCTTATTCAAGATGGCACCATATCCGGTAAGATTGCAAAGGAAGTCTTTGAAATCATGGCTGAAACCGGAAAAGCACCGGCTGCTATCGTGGAAGAAAAAGGCCTTAAACAAACAACGGATACCGGTGCGATTGAAAAGATTATTGCTGATGTTTTGGCCGCCAATATGGATAAGGTTGCCGAAATTAAGGCCGGTAAGGATAAATTGAAAGGTTGGTTCGTGGGGCAAATCATGAAGGCCAGTCAAGGCAAAGTCAATCCTGCTCTTGCCAATCAATTACTGGATAAAAAATTGTCCGAGGTTTAAAAGGAGGACTAAATGACCGTAAAAAAGCACACGCCCGAACAATGGGATAGAATCAATGCGTTTATAAAAAAAGCAAAAGCAGAAAAACGCGTTCCTGAATCTTATTGGGCCCATGTTTTATGTGAGATTAACTTAACCGGATGGGAAGGTTTTGCCAATTTAAAGGCAGAATTTATGTCCATTAATCCGGTTGTTCAGATAAAATACCTTTTAACGTGCGAAACACCGGAAGTCAAACCTAATGGGTCTATGCGCAACTGTGCATCCTGTGCTTTAATTGAAATCGCTAAATTAGGCCAAGTTAAACGCGGCCAAGGTGTTATTAAGGATCTTGGTGCCGATGTCAATTATCTGGATGCTGAGGGTCATACACCTTTATACTATGCGATTCGGCGTAAACGACTTGGGATGGCGGAAATGCTGCTTCAAAACGGGGCAGATATGTATCGCAAAGGCAGGGATAGCATGGATCCCTTTAATCTTGCTTGTGCTATGGGATTTTCGCAAGGTATTTCTATGTTTATTAAGCATGGTGCAGATATTAATCATCCGACCCCGTTTAAGAGTTGGCGGAAATTTTATCTGGGTTATCAAACTTTTTATGCCTACCCATTGGCGATTGCCGTTTCTCAAAACAACCCCAATGCGGCTCAAACCCTTTTGGATAACGGTGCCGATATGGATTTAAAGATCCGACCGGATTTAACCATTCGTGATTTTATGGAGGCACACTTGGAAGATATGCCCCAAAAGATGCAACGGGTTGTCAAGGATGCATTGACCGGTGAAAAAATTGAAGTCCTGACACCTGAGGTTTTACCTCCCGAATCAACAATTCCCCCACCTGTCAAGACCGAAGCGGTTCATGTTGATTCAATCACCGTTAATATTCAGGTGGATTTGACTCCGCAAAAAGTGGCAGGAAAATCGCAGCCAACCTTTACCCCCGATACCGCCAGAACACACGATTAAGATCTTTCCCGTGACACTTCTTTGATAAATGCCCGCCCGATGCCGATATAGGGTAGGGGGATTTTTCTAAACGAGATACCCGCTTCTTTTAAAACGCTGCTTAATGCCAAAACATATATGGATTTCCGTTGATTAAAAGTTCTGCCTGATGCGGTAGAAGTTGCCCAATCCCGATAGTATTTGGAACATTGGGGATTTCTTATGGAAAACGATGTCCGATTAAACCGTTTTAACAGTGCAATTTGCCGCTGTAATGTAGGGGCATCAATTAAAATTGGATGGATGATTTCAAAATCTTTCATAGACGGAAAAATTTGTCCGTGCGCATAGGCCATGCGAGAAACAATGGAATCCCCGATTGTTAAAGCGTTGATGGTATATGTTAAGATATTTTTTTTTCGTTGATGGTTTTGATATTTGCGCATGGCCGAGTTGATGTGTAATTCGGCCTGTGCCGGCATTTGAAAAGGCCATTTTAATAAAGTATGCGCCAATTTATCCGCATGCGTTAATTCATCCAATATCGGCGTTAAGCTTTTATCTTCTGCATATCTTAGTTGTGCCTCAGAACTGAAAATAATCTTCATCATCGGTGATAAAGCATCATATTTTTGTATTACTTTTTCAGATTCACTTAATTTTTTTTGTTTTGCCATTTTGTTTGTCCATCCTTTTGTCATATTTTAACATAAAATAAAATTTTTGCAAGTTTTATCTTGCAAACCATTGAATATTAGTCTAAACTTAACCTTAAAAGGAGTCTTTTATGTTTGATGTCACCGAATCAATTGAAGAAGGGTATTTATGGAATTTTTCAGTTGCTGAACGTCGATCATTCTATCGTCAGCATCGTTCTCGGCAAGATGCACTTTCCAATTATGTCGGCCGATTGACATCTATGGTTTCACAAGAAGATTCGGCTATGTTTGCCAATGATGAACCGTGCCCCAGCACTCCACTTGAAATTAAATATACTTTTAACCGTATTTATATGAACGATTCGCGTGAAAAAGAATTGACACTCAATCGGGATGATCCGCCGGCTCCTGCCAATAAATCGTATGCAAAAAAAATTTCATGGGCATTTGAATTTAATACCTGTTGCCGAACGGTTGTTTTAAACGGTGTTCAGACACGGGATGGATGGCATAAACGCGGTTTTAATGATGAGGAAGCCTCGTGCATTTTAGATGCTTTGTCTAATAAAAAACTGACCGAGTTGACATTCGCTTCTTATCCGCTTTTGACTGATATTACTTATCTGAAAATAGCCAATATTTTGATGAGTCCTCAAAATTGTTGGCAACATGTGACACTAGGGGATATACCGGTGGCATCTGATATTGCCGATATATATGACAGAACGAATAAAGTTTCTTATCGGCGTATAAAGCGTCCTCCAAAAAACTTTTTATTCCGAATTTTTCATAATGGAATGAAACATGAAAGAAGTTGAATTATTTACGGATGGGGCTTGTTCGGGAAATCCCGGTGCCGGTGGGTGGGGGGTACTTCTTCGGTATCAAAATACGGAAAAAGAATTATCCGGCGGATCACCACAAACAACAAATAATCGTATGGAGTTGACAGCGGTTATAGAAGGATTAAAACAGTTAAAAGAACCCTGCTTGGTACATTTATCTACCGACAGCAAATATGTCATGGACGGTGTGACAAAATATTTGGGCACTTGGGTTCAAAACGGTTGGAAAAAATCAAATAAGAAGCCTGTTCTAAATGTTGATTTGTGGCAAGATTTGTTGGTAGAGTTAAATCGTCATCATATCCATTGGCATGGGGTAAAAGGGCATGCCGGCCATCCGGAAAACGAACGTGTAGATAGCCTTGCCTGTCAAAGACGCGATGAATTTAAACCTTAATTTGATAATGATTGAGCTAGGGTTTTGCGCGTCAATTTTTCCGGCAATAAAATTTCCTGACCATTACTTTTGATATAGATATAAAAAGTATCATTGTTAATATGATATAATTTTCGTTTTTCTGCTACCCATTTTGAATGGGCATCAATTCGGTATAAGTGTGACCGAAATGGAAATAATAACAAGGCTCTATCACTGACACACTTCAAACACAGGGGATTATTGACCCGAATAATAGCGGGTTTAGGGGCTTTTTCGGGTATAAATATCGGGTCTTTTTTAAAATAGATATGTCCTGTTAATCCAATACCTAACCAGCATAATAGAATCCAATAGGGTAATCGCGCTATAATACGATAGGTTGGAATATTTTGTTCTTGAACA